>CAZXTR010000014.1:0-18995 GCA_964643615.1 uncultured Lactobacillales bacterium
TGGTGAGCGCGGAGGGACTCGAACCCTCGACCCTCTGATTAAAAGTCAGATGCTCTACCGACTGAGCTACGCACTCAAAATAAACAACAGGGAGCAATATACATAAAACATAACTACCCGTCAAGTTTTTTTTATCTTATTTTTATTTATTTGAAATAGGATCTTCTGAATTATCCAAAAAAATAAAAACTAAATCGGGGTACAATTGAACAAATTGTTGAAAAAAAGCATATGACATCGCAAAAGTTATTTCCAATGTTTTTTCCGTAACAGATTGACGCAAAACCATCCCTTTTTCATAAATTTTTGCCAAAATATCCCCTCTATCGATGGGAATTCGAACTTTAAATTTTTGCCAAAAACTCATCAGCAAAGAATCTAAATGTTGAAGTAACGCTTCTATCCCTTCGCCAGTTATAGCCGAAACTGGCCAAACAAGATTATTTTTAATGGATGAACACATAAGTGCTTGTTTTTCTGAAACTGAAAGTAAATCAATTTTATTAAAGACCTCATTTAAACCAATATCTACTTGTTTTTTCAAACCAATACTTGCTAAAACAGTTTCAACATCTTGCTTTTGAGCTTTCGTATCAAAATGCGCACAATCACGCACATGCAAAACAATGTCAGCTTCTAAAACCTCTTCCAACGTTGCATGAAAGGCAGCTACTAATTCATGTGGCAATTCGGAAATAAATCCAACTGTATCAGATAAAATAACATGCCGACCGCTGGGTAATTTAATTTCACGCATTGTCGGATCTAAAGTAGCAAATAATTGGTCTTTAGCTTTAACATGTGCCTTTGTCAAACAATTAAAAAGTGTAGACTTTCCGGCATTGGTATAACCTACTAAAGCAACAATAGAATAAGGGACTTTTTTGCGTGCCTTTCTGTGCAAAGCGCGCGTTTTTTTAACTTGGTTCAATTCTTTTTTAAGGTGCATGATTTTGTCATCAATAATACGCCTATCCATTTCGATTTGAGTTTCCCCTGGGCCACCCAAAAAGCCACTACCACCACGTTGTCTTTCCAAATGCGTCCACGAATGCACCAATCGGCTACGCTGGTAACTCAAATGCGCTAATTTTACTTGTAAAACGCCCTCTTTTGTCCGCGCTCGTTCTCCAAAAATCTCCAATATCAAAGCCGTTCTGTCAATAACCTTGACCTTCCATATTCTTTCTAAATTGCGCTGTTGCACAGGAGTCAAAGCACAATCCATAACGACCAAATCAACATGAGATTGTTCAAAAATAGGAAGAAAACTATCAACACTTCCTTGACCAATATAGGTTGATGACTTAATTTCCCTAACAACTATACTGTTGCTCCCCACAACGTTTAAAGAAATTGCCCGCGCCAAGCCAACAGCCTCACTCAAACGAGCGGTTGTTGTTCGAAGGCTATCTTTATTTTTCAATTCCGGGCATAAAATATAGGCTGTTGTATTCATTTATTAAAATTACTGTCAAAATTAGAAATGGCGCCAAAAGGCATAATCGTTGAAATCGAATGTTTATAAATTAATTGCACATGACCTTCTCTCTCAATAAGGATACTAGAGGCATCCATTCCTACCAATACACCTTGCAACTTTACGCCACACTGCAAAAAAACAGTAACCGTTTCCTTGTGATTACAGAGATAGTTTAAAAATTCATCGGGGTTCATACTCATACATGTCATCCTTTTTTTATTCTATTCGACACTTGTCAAAAGAAAAATAACCCCGCAGAAAACATTTTGTCAACATCTTTTGAATGTCCTTGCTCTACAAAGACAATAACTGTATCGTCCTTTTTAATTTTAAAGACAGGAAAGGGAACAATCAATTCCCCTTTTTGAATTACGGCACAAATACGCACTCCCTTGTATTGTTTAATTTTTGAAAAAGGAACATTTACAACTTTTGATGTTTCTAAAGCTGTGATTTCCATCACATCACCAACTTTCGAGCCCAAAGAATAAACAGATTTCACTAATCCTTTGCGAATATAGCCGATAATTGTAGAAATGCTAACAGAATTAGGATCAACAATAACATCAACTCCAAGATTTGATACAAAAGAACAATAAGAAGTGTTATAAATCACAGCCAATGTTTTTCGAATTTCATGCTTTTTAGCCAACAGCGATAAAAGTATATTATCTTCATCATCATTTGTAGTCGCGATAGCAACATCTTTCGTAGACAAACGACATTCTTCTAAAATATTTTCTTGCATACCATTTCCATGTACGACCAAAGTATGAGGAAGCCGTTTCGCAAGATGCGTTGCTTGCTTTTCATCACGTTCTATCAATGTCACATAAAATCGGCTTTCTTCTTCTAATAAACGAGCTGTATTAAAACCAATACGACTTCCACCAAAAATGACGACATCTTTAGCAACATCCATTTCGCACCCAAAGAAAGATAAAACCTTGTCAATCCCTTTTGCTGGCGTTAAAAAATAAACAATATCATCTTGTTCAAAAATAGTATCGGAAGTCAAATCAATTGATTTATCACCTCGAACAATACGCCCTAAAGCCACAACATGATCTGGGATTGCTTCATTTAATCTGATAACTTTACGCCCAATTAAAGGAGCCCCTTTCAACAATGGCAAAGCGATAAGATAAGCTTTTTTATCTCCTAAATCTATCAAATCAAGTGCTCCTGGCACTTTCAAATTACGCACTATCTTTCGAGCAATTTCTAATTCCGGAGCGATCACAACATCCATATGCAAAGCTTGTCGAAATTTTTCGTACAAAGGATCTGTGTAATTCCCAGAATGAAGGCGCCCCATTTTCATTGGAATATTGAACAAAGAATCCGCTGCCAAACAAGTCACCATGTTAACTTCATCGTTTCCTGTTACAGCAATCAAAAGATCCGCATTTTTTGCTTCTACGTTTTCCAAAACCATAGGGACAGAGGCATTCCCTTGTATAGTTTGAACATCTAAATTACTTTCAAGATCAAGCAACGCTTGTTTATCAATATCAATTACGACAACCTGATACGATTCTTCAGAAAGATATTTTGCAATAGCTTTTCCAACTTGTCCAGCTCCGCAAACAATTGCTTTCATTTTTCCCCCTTTATTGATCTCGAAACTATCTTAAGTCAATTTATTTCTTTTAGCAAAGAAAAAGACAAACGTTAAAAAAACAACTCTTTTCACACTTGAATTTCAATAAAAAAATTCTTTATTAATTCGCGCACATTGTCGGGATTAGTTTCTTCAAATACACGTCGACGGAAATCAGTCACTCCTTTATATCCAGAAGCATACCAAGCTAGATGTTTGCGCGCAATAAATACTCCCCTGTAACCATAATAATCCATTAACCTGTCAAAATGTTCTAATACAACATCTTTGATATCAAATGATTGTAACATCCCATCTATCTTTGATAAAATCCAAGGCTTTCCCAAAGATGCTCGACCGATCATCGCTCCATCAGCTTTGGTTAAATTAAGACAATTTTTTAAACTTTGCAAACTTGTAATATCCCCATTTACCATAACAGGAATAGAAAGTCTTTTTCTAACTTGACCAATTATCGGCCAATTTGCTTTCCCTGTATAGCCTTGCTTTTTCGTTCGTCCATGAATAGTAATACCATCAACCCCAGCCTGTTCCAAATAATGCGCGAAAGATGCAATCTCTATGTTATTTTCGTCCCAGCCCAAACGTGTTTTAACCGTCACAGGAACATCCACAGCTTTCTTAACTGCATACACTATTTCCGCGGCAAGCTCTGGATTTTGCATCAACGCTACACCGCTTGAATTTCTAATCAACTTTTTAACAGGACACCCCATATTAATATCGATTAGAGCGGCACCTTCTTTTTCTGCCATCCTAGCCGATTGAACCATATGTGCTACACAACTGCCGACTAGTTGAATAGCTATAGGAGATTTTTCATCTGATAAATCCATCATACGGAACGTATTTTTCGAATTATAAAACAACGATGTCGCAGATAACATTTCCGTAAATAAAAGATGATTTCCAAATTGCCGTACTATTTGACGAAAGGGTTTATCTGTCACCCCTGCCATTGGGGCAAGCGTTAACTTACTTGTCCACAACATAGGAACGCCTTTCTTGAATAAAAAGATGGATAAAGAAAAGCGCCGATTCTTTTTGCTCAGGTGTTAATTTTTTGTAAATTTCAGCCAATTGTGGAGAAAAAGGAAACGGATTAACATTTTCTCGAAACATAAAAGAAACAGATAAATAAAGCCATCTAAATGCCTTTTCAAAATCCAAATTTTCATCCATTAAATAGATTTTATGCAAAGCTTGTTGCGCGGGAATATAATCTTGCAATGCGGCTTTTTCATACCAATCAACAGCCTTTAAAATATTTTTTTCTACACCCTTTCCCTCAGCATATAAACGCCCTAAAGCATATATTGCTTCTAGCCTATTTTGTTTAGCCGATTTTTCGTACCAATCAAAAGCTTTTTGATCGTTTTTTGGAAGCTTCACCCCTTCTTCAAATAAACGTCCTAATTCGTACTGACTATCCGAATCCCCATACCCCGATGTTTTAGAAAGCCAATCCAATTGCCATTTTTCATCTAAACTCGGTTTGCTGCGCATTTTGTAACTTGGACTTTTCTTAAGCAACTCTAATTTTTTCACAGCATCTTTATCTCCCTGTGCTGCAGCCATTGTATAATACTGTTCAGACAACTCTACATCCGCAAGAACCCCCTTTTTCCCATAATGATAAATATGCCCCAACGCAAATTGAGATTCCATGTGCCCTTGAAGTGCCGATTTTGTCAACCATGATACAATTTTTTTATAATTCTCATCATTTTTTTGATAAAAACAAGCCAATTGGAATTGTGCCTCCATATCTCCATCATCAGCGCGTGCATAAAGATCTGTTTGCTCTATTTTTTCTATGGGAATTTTTTCCGAAAAAGGCAATAAAACAGAAGGCGTCGTTGCTAAAGAAGATACACTTAAAAACAATAATAAAAAACAGAAAATTTGACTTTTTTTCATAATTTTTTATACTACTCTTTTTCAAGAAAGCAAAGGAAATTATAAATGCCCTTTCAAAAAGTACGTGTCATTGGTGCAGGACTGGCAGGATGTGAAGCAACGTGGCAATTAATAAAGCATGGAATCCCAGTCCACTTAATAGAGATGCGCCCAAACGTCAAAACGCCTGCTCACACAACCAATGGGCTTGCCGAGTTAGTGTGCTCTAATTCCTTACGTTCAGATGATGCGACAACAAACGCTGCGGGACTTTTACACGAAGAAATGCGCCGTATGGGTTCTTTAATTATGCAAGTCGCAGATACAACACGCGTGCCAGCAGGGGCGGCTTTAGCCGTTAACAGAAAGGATTTTTCAAATATCATTACACAAAAAATTAAATCACATCCTCTTGTTTCCTTTGAAACAAAAGAAGATTCATTTCCAAAAGATCAAGTTCCAACAATTATTGCAACAGGCCCTTTAACCTCTGAAAAAATGGCGAATGATTTACAATCTGCAACAGATCAAGAATCTTTACATTTTTTTGACGCAATTGCTCCAATTATTATCACAGAATCGATTGATATGACAAAAGCTTGGTACCAATCCAGATATGATAAAGGAGATAAGTTTGATTATCTTAATTTATCCTTAGATAAAGAACAATATGAACGTTTTGTCAATGAATTAATCATAGGAGAAAAAGTCCTTTTCAAAGAGTGGGAAATAAACACCCCCTATTTTGAAGGGTGCCTTCCTGTCGAAGTTATGGCTGAAAGAGGTATCAACACGTTGTGCTTTGGCCCTATGAAACCAGTTGGATTAACAAATCCATACACGCCTATTAAACCAAAAGCTATTCTTCAATTACGCAAAGAAAATAAAAAAGGCTCTTTAATGAATATGGTCGGGTTTCAAACTAAATTAACCCATAAAGAACAAACTAGAATTTTTCGGTCTATCCCCGGCTTAGAACACGCAGAATTCGCAAGATTGGGAGGCATACATCGCAATACTTTTGTATGTAGCCCAAAAATATTGGATAAGAAATTACACTTCAAGCAACATCCTTCGGTCATGTTAGCTGGGCAAGTATCAGGATGCGAAGGATATGTTGAAAGCGCTTCAATGGGATTGTTAGCCGGTCTTTTTATGGCCTTGCCGAATATACCATTACCTCCACCAACAACAGCAATTGGTGCTATGCTCCGCCACATCACTCATGGCAACATCGAAACATATCAACCAATGAACATTAATTTCGGACTTTTCCCAAACATAGAGAGCAAAACAAAAGGCTCTGACCGTAAAAAACTTTATTCAACCAGAGCCCTTCAAGATTTACAAAAATGGCAAGAACAGTTGGAATAAAATTATTCAATACAACAATCAACTGCTTTTCGAATAACAGCTTTCATCTTGCTTAAAAAGCCAGTCGCGGGGTCGACCGAATCCGTAGCAACAACAACGTTATCTCTCGAAAAAGAACCAACTTTTTGTTGTATCTCTTTCGCTTTTTCAATGTCATCATTTGCCCATTGAACATCTTTCACATCAACCAAATTCATATTCAATCCCCAAAACAGACAATATAAATCATATGCTTGATTAAAAAGTTGATATGCATCTTCTTTGCGACCCATACTTTGTTGTTTGGTTCCAACTTCCATCAACCGCATAGAGGAAGACAATAAATGTTTTGAAATACACCAAACTTCACCCTCATACGTCGGAATAACTTTCAACATTAAATTTTTACGCAATTCACGCACATCTTGAATCATATCATAAAAAGAATTCTTCCCCGTTTTTGCCCCTGAAAAAACAAGATGCTCTTCAATGGAAATTAAGTTCATAATTGCAATCGTCAAATCTTGATCCGAAGATAAATCTTTCGGATTTTTCTTTTTCATATCATCAATACGTTCAACGAACTCTTTTACAGATTTTGCTTTTTCCATTTCATTTTCTCCTTATTTTTTATCCTGCTGTTCATCATTCAAAACGATGGGATTGTAAATATTGTTGCTTGAAAGCCTTGCACAAAACAGAACCCAAGAACAAAACCTCCTAAATATAATTTCATCCCATATATCCTAATCAAAGCCCAAGGAAATATCCGCACCTACAGGTTGATTTCGACCTTTGTTGCAATTACAAACAGGATAGTAATTAATTACCAAACTAGTCAATAAAACCATTAATACAGGGACAGCAACTTTTTCAAAAGGGAAATGAGCGTGTCCTCCATTTTTTGCTTTCATCCATTGATAAAAATGCATGCCCGTAATTAAAACCAAGGCGCCTAAAATAGAGGTAAATAAAAACGAATCTAAATACAAAAATCCGATAACCGCTGGTTCATAAATAAGATCTCCCATATAAACAAAACCAACCATCGCAACGGACGAAATCATCAAAACAATTTTATATCCTTTAAATGTCCAACCTTTTTTAGCGAACCAACGAATCGTCCAATATCCAATAATTGCAAGCATTGCACCCATCCATACACCCACGACACAATCATCAACTCCCAAACGACGCGCAATTTCCAAAGATGCACCAATCGCAACCGTACAAACCGCACACGCTGGATTTGCCAAGGCTTTCCCAGTAGCAAACAACAATAAAAATACATATAAAAAAAGCTTCATTTTCACTCCCTTTGCTTTAAAAGCTTTCTGACAATAATCAAAAAAGAAAAAGATTGCAAGTCCAAAGATAACATACAACACATCTATTTAAACACCATAAAACTAAGGATACAACGCTTCTATTTCTTTTATTTCTGGAATCTTTGGGTTAACAATTTCACGACAATCTCCGTACTTAAAAGCATTTTTATCAAAGTCTGTATTATCCAACAAACGCAAATTATGTCTTGCATCCAAATAAAGTCCCAAGGACGCATCTTCGGCTTTCATGAACCAATCTTTAGCTTGCTTTAAATCTTGTTCGACTCCTGTCCCCGTTGCATATAAAATACCTAGCATATTCATAGACGCAGGATATCCAAGTTGAGCTCCCATTTGCGCCCAAGAGTAAGCTTGAGAATCATTTTTTTCTTCCCCCTGCATCAAAGTGTATGTCCGAACACAAAAAGCTTGTTCTTTTTTTAAAATAGAGAGTTTATCCCTTGCCGTTTGAGCACTAATATAAGTCAATGCATTTTGGACTATCGCACGATCGGCAGGATTCTTCGAATCAAAAAGCCGTTCAACCTCACTCATCAAGGATGGAATATAATCAGATTTTTGGTAGTGGCCGAGCAAATAAAGTAATTTATTGTTTTTATTTTCTAAAGCCCAATCTCCCCAGGTCGCCCAATCTTGCAATAAACATTCTCTCATCCCTCTGAATGGTTTAGATAAATCGTCTAACAATTCTACGCTATTAACCAGTTTTTCGCACATATCTGATGTAAAATTAACTTTATACACAGGCAATGCTTGCAAAGATTTTAAAGATTGTATCGAAGCGGGGTCTTGATTTTGGCAAATATCAATACATTCACTTTCTTGCTTTTGGAACAATAAAACATACCTCTCTGCCGACTTTAACAAAATGACAGCGGTCGGACGAATTTCTTGAACCAAATATCCCGATGAAGTAAGATTCATTAACGAAACAGTTTCCTCCTCTCCACTGAGGTTGCGAAGGGTTGCTTCTTTTTTATTTTTGTCAATTTCAGTGATAATATAGGGTTTCAATACTTGTGTTTTATACCAAGATAAAACGGAAGGACAATCGCAAAAAGCACCCTCCGTTTTTTCTTCTTTTTCCACAGATAGTGCCTTACAAGAATCCAAACGAGCATCCATTTGTTCCATCACATCGTTTTTTTTCATGCGTCCGCTTTTTAAAAGATCTAATAAACCGATAATTTCTTCAGCAGCAGGACACCCTTGAGCAACGGCCTTCCAGCAATACTTCTCGGACAAAGCAAGCAAATCTTGTCCCCCTTCTTTGAAAAGAATAATAGATAAAGCGTGGGCAGCTTCTGGACTTCCCAAATTAGTAGCGACATCCAAATAACCATACGCCCTAGAAAAATCTTGTTCTACATATTTTCCCCTAAAATAAATCAACCCCAGTTCCTTCAAAACCTTCAACACAGTTTCTTCTTCTTCTGTCCGAATAAAATTCTTTCCACTCAAATCGTTAAGCCCTACGATTTTTTCTAACTTACCAACATAAGCAGGATAATTTTCTGATTGTTTTTTTTGATGAGCTACTACGTACAAGGCTGGAATATAACCGAGTTCAGCAGATTTCTGGCAATAAAGTGCACCAAATTCGTGAGTCGGATATCTTTGGCAAAGTTGGTAGATAGCCTTTTTATATCCTTTCTGACTTACAAAAGACGCCCAATTTTTCCAAGCATCCGATTCGTCATCAAATCCACAGGCCTCGTAAATCCAGGACATTTCTTTTGTCTCTGCTAAACCAATCAAAGTTTTACATTTATCCGCGGCGATAACAGCCACTTTATTTTTAACAACAAAATCTTGAATTCCTATTTCCTGATCTGTTTGTTTTTGTTCAACTGCATCTTGTGCTTTAGTAATTGTCGCAAATAAAATGTTTAAACAAAGAATAGAAAAAAATAAATACCTCAATGTGAACCCTCCCCGTTTTTAATGAAAGTCTAACATAAATAGAAAAAAGAACAACAAAAAATTGTTTTTTTTAATTTATTCTTGCCTTCATGAGATTTTAACGATAATTTAAAAAGAAGGAGTGTTAGTGATGACAGAAAAAAATGCAATTTTATCTCAACTGACAAATTTCTTTTTAAACAATACATGCTCACTTCTTTTTGTTATAAAAAACGGAAAGATTTTGGATTTAAACGATTCTGTATTACATACACTCTCTTTTAATAAAAAAGACTTACAAGGGAAACGTTTCCTTTCTTTGGTGCACGAAGACTGTCTTTCAGATGTTGCTACAGCATTAGAATCGCAAAATACAATCCATAATAACATCACAATAAAATTTCACTCAAAATCAAGCCAATACATCACAACGGGAGCGCGAATCATCCCCATTTTGATTAACAAAGAGAAGGCGTCTTTTGTTGAAGCAACGAATCAGATGGCAATTGTCAACTTAGAAAAAAGAATTCAAATACTTAAGGAACGCAATCAACAACTTGCTCCGATTAATGCCGACACAAATCTGCCAACATTGGTTTTGTTTAACGACAGAGTAGGACAAAGCATTTTAAGAGGGCTACGCGAGGCGCGCGGGGTACTCGCAAACGTCCAATCTTTCATTTTGATAACAATTATCAATATCAAAGGATTAAATGATATTGAAAATCAATACGGAGAAGAAGCTCGACACTTTATAATAAACACACTTATTTCTCGCTTTAATTCATCCATTCGTACCGTAGATACTCTTGCTAAAGGGGATGGTGACAGTTTTTACTTCTTATTCGAAGGCGTGCGCAACAAAGATAACATCAATATGATAACGACAAGATTGGCAAATTGCACACGACTACCTATTAATTATAAAGACAATTCTCTTTATGTTGAGCTAGAAATGGGTTTTTCTACCTTTCCTGAACAAGGCACAAGTCCAACAGCCCTAATTAAGTCCGCAAAATTAAAAATGTCTCAATAGTAACTTATTGGGTAAACACTACCATCAGGGGGGGTAGGATTGCTCTGTCGTCCACACGCACACAAAGCACAAAACAATAACGCAATAAAAAAAAACTTTATTTTCATCCTAAAATCCTTTATCGCTTTGTTATAAAATATTCACAATTTTTTATTGTTTATCTTATTTTTTTTCATTTAGCAACCTAAAAACTCAAAACAATGAAAAAAGCACTTCTTTTATAATGGTAAACTAACTACGAACATTGCCAATCATCCTCGTTTACAACGAAAACAAAGAAGCAATCTTGGTTTCGTTCTTCCAAAGAAAAGTCATTGTTTTAAATTTTTTGAAACCTTTCTGCCGTTTTTGTTTAATAGAACTTCCCACACTTGATCCTTTAGTTTCCAAATAAAACGGCCGACCGTTTCAATTAGTTGCGATATCTGAAGATGAAGACATTTCCAACATTACTCGTACTTTTTATGAACGTTGTTTAAAAAATCTTACATTTGCTTTTAACAAAGACAAAGCGGCATTAATTGCTGTTGGAAGGAAAAGTACCACGAATCTTATGGATTGATAAAAATGGCCACAAATTGGATTTATTCAAGAGTTGAGCAATTTTAAATCTTTTGAGCTCCCAAAACAAATAGAAGATCTATTCTGAACTTTTTGTCATAAAACAATCACAAAAATGTATTGATTTTATCAAATCTTTTCGCTATCTTTAAAAGAGAGAAGAAATAAAGGAAAATATAAATGACAGAAAAATTAATGCAAAACAAACGTGGGTTAATCATGGGCGTTGCAAATGACCATTCCATTGCATGGGGAATTGCAAAAGCTGTTGCAGAACAAGGAGCACAAATTGCTTTCACCTATCAAGGAGAAAGCCTAGAGCGGAGAGTAAGGCCCTTAGTGGAAACTTTAGAAGATTCATTGTTGTTGCCTTGCGATGTCACAAACTCCCAAAGCATGGATTTTGTGTTCAATGCATTAAAAGAAAAATGGGGAAGTATAGATTTCGTCTTACATGCTATTGCCTTTTCAGACAAAAATGAATTAAAAGGACGTTACGTCGATACTACACCAGAGAATTTTTCAAAAAGTCTTTTGATTTCTGCCTATTCTTTTACAGATGTTTGTAAGAGGGCTTCTGAACTTATGACAAATGGAGGTTCTTGTGCCACGCTTACCTATTTAGGTGCCGAAAAATATATGCCAAATTATAACGTTATGGGTGTTGCCAAAGCAGCATTAGAAGCATCTATTCACTTCATTGCCTATGACCTAGGAGAAAAGAATATTCGAGTCAATGCCATTTCTGCTGGGCCTATTCGCACGTTAGCTGCCGCGGGAATTGGAGATTTTAGGCAGATTCTAGCCTGGAATGAACTCAATAGTGCACTTAGAAAAAACATCACAATTGAAGACGTTGGGAAAACGGGGCTTTATTTGCTCAGCGACCTATCTTCCGGTGTTACAAGTGAAATCATCCATGTTGATTCTGGATATCACAAACAAGGAATGATCAACCCTAAAAACACAAAAGAGATTGCCAAATTATTAAATTCGTTTACGGCGTAATGGTTTAACTTTCTCTAGAGTCAGATGAAACAACCTTTGCACTATCCGAAAAAGGATGTTCTGGATAACTTCCTAAATCGATGCCTTTTTGATTCATGTGTTGCATCAACATATCCATACAATTTAAAAGCACATCCGAACTTTTAGGAATCAAGGAGTCTGCTTGACCTTTTTTAAAACGTAAAGTTGAAGAAAGCGCAGGTTGGTTTTGTTGAATTGCCATTTTATCAAATAATGTAATTAACGTATCTCCATTATTGGAAGCTTCTGTATAATAGCCCAAACAATAAGGTAAATCTAAGACTTCTGCATCTTGAGGGAGCACAACTTCATTTTTTTGCAAGGCAGAAACAGTCCCTTGGACAACCCCCAAACAAAAAAGCTTCGTTTTATCAGAAGCTTCAATTGCTTTACCATCTTGCTTCCCTTCTGCAAAAGACAACTTTTTTGAAAAAGGCTCAGATGCCCCTAATACCGCACTTTTTCCGTCTAAAAATCGGATGATTCCAGAGGACTTTTCGTCTTTGGAAAAACCTTCATAATACCCTAAACAATATGCAAAGCTGTCTACACTGTTTGTTTTGGAAGTTTCCAAAAGCATCTCCGGTGTTTGCTCTGCCTTTAACGGCAACAGGAACAAAAACGACACGAATAAACAACTTAAATAAATTTTTTTCAGCATAGATTTCTCCCTTTTTCATTAAAGAGTAAACGTTTTTTTTTAAATAGCAAGAACTAAAAACATCTCTTTACTTCAAATATTGTCATTATATTTCACATTTCTTTTTTTATCAACAACAGAATAAAGGCCATCTTTTAATATAATTTTATAGTTTTTATCATATTCAGTTTCAAGTCAAGTACCTATAATGCATTAAGCGAGGGCTCTAATTCTCCATCTAGAGCCACTTAATATTTATTATAAAACATAACTCGACTAACTCTTTAAATTAACCTACAAAACAAGCTAGAAAGTTTTATTACCTCAAAAATAACAAATATTCTTGTTGATTTTACTAAAAATAAAGCATTTTAAGATTACTTTACTTAAAAAGTAAGGAAAATAAAATGGAATTTAACAATCAATCTATAGCCTTTTTTCTAACATCAGTTGCAGGAATAGCAACTTGCTTTGGAGCTTTTGCATTATTTTTTATTAGAAAAGCTAATCTTAGATTTTTATCTTTTGCCTTGGCTTTTTCTGCCGGTGTAATGGTATTTCTAGCTTTTGCCGAGCTTTTACCAGAGGGATACAAAAAAATAGCTAAAACAAGCAGCTTAAATCCTAAACTAATCACAATGATTTTCTTTATTTTAGGAATGATTATAATTTTAATTATTGATAAGCTAACTGGCTATTTTATTGATCCCCACGCCTCTCAGGAACAGAAAAAAGTGTCTGAGGTTATTAAGGAAAGTAAAGCTCAGGTTAACAAAAAAAGATTGCTCAAAATAAGTGCTCTATCAAGCATGGCGATTATTTTGCATAATATTCCGGAAGGTATTGTAACTTTTTTCTCAAGCATTGATAATTTGCAGATTGGAATTACTGTCGCCTTTGCAATTATGCTGCATAATATTCCCGAAGGCATAAGCATCGCCGTTCCGATTTATTGCGCTACAAGAAGCAAACAAAAAGCTATTTTATTCACCCTTATTGCTGCAATTGCTGAACCCTTAGGAGCCTTAATCGGCTGTTATGTTTTTATACCTTATCCAGAATTAATATTAGGCAAGATTTTAGCTTTTACGGCGGGGATAATGATATTTTTATCTTTTGACGAATTGTTGCCCTCAGCGAAACGATACAGCCAGAGACACGAAGCCATTTACGGCATAATCTTTGGCATAATAATTGTAGCCCTAAGCTTGTCTTGATTTAAACATCAAAAAAAATCTTAATTTTATCAGATAAGAGGCTTGCCTTTATGAGCATAAGTTCATAATGACTCAATGCGGAATATGGGAAGAGCAAGAAAATGTCGAATGATAATCAATCTCCGAATGGCTGAAATTTATAAGCCGAAACATTTTAAAGAAAAACTTTTATCTCATATCCACTTCGATTGTTATATACCTATAATTTTTATTCTTTTTCTTTTGATTTTATCAACATGCGTTCTGGAGATTCAATTCCTAATAAATCTAAACCTGACTTAAGGACACAACGAACAAGGCTAATCATTTTTAATCTGCAAAGCTTTAACGATAAATCCTCTTCTGCATTAATTTTTAATTCAGCATAAAAAGAACTAAATTTTTGAGCTAATAAATGAACGTAACTACTTATGATCGACGGTTCCCGACGAATATAAGCTTCTGTCAAAATCTCTTCTTGGCGAGCAATTAAAAGCATCAAATCCCTTTCTAAGGGATGAGAAATAAACTTTTGAGCTTTAGCAATATCTTCATCATTCACACCCGATTTATCCAAAATAGAATTAATCCGCGCAATAGCATATTGTACATAAGCTCCCGTTTTCCCTTCCGACTTCGTAAAATTTTCGGTATCAAAAATATAATCTGAAATCCTCGAGTTTTTCAAATCTTGATATTTTAAAGCCCCAATAGCAATTTGTTCTGCTTGTCGAGATGCTTCTTTTTCATCTACATCTACGGGAACATTTTCCTTTGCTTTATCAACAGCGAGTTCAATTAAGTCTTTCAAATTCATTACTCCGCCAGAACGAGTTTTGAAAGGCTTGCCATCTTTGCCATTCACCGTCCCAAAAGCAATATGTTCCAAAGAAGTTGTATCGTCGACATACCCCGCCATATGTGCCACTTCAAACACTTGCTCAAAATGTTCACGCTGTCTAGCATCTACCACATATAAAATACTTTGCGGATAGAAATCTCTTTGACGTTGAATAATCGTTGCAAGATCTGTAGCCGCATAAGTATATGCTCCGTCCGATTTTTTTAAAATCAAAGGAGCGCGCTCCCTATTGTCTTTTGGCGGCAATGAAACAATAAGGGCGCCTTCAGAAGAAACAAGGAAGCCCTTTTTCGTCAAATCATCCAACAAAAAACAAAGCAAGCCGTTGACATTGCTTTCGCCCATCCATAAATCAAAATCAACACCTAGTTTATCATAGTTCTCCTTAACAGATGTCACAGACTTATCACGAAAAAGTTGCCAAAGCGCCAAATACCCCACACGCCCATTTTGCAAATCAAATGTTGCAATACGCGCTTCTTCTTTAAAAGATTCGTCTTCTTTAAACGCAGTTGCTGCCCGACGATACAATGCAGATATTTCGGATATCGATATTTCGAAATTCGTCTGATTAAACGGCTCAGCAAAAAAAGCCAATTCAGGCTTTTCTCTTTTTAATTGAGAAATTAACATTCCAATAGGCGTCCCCCAATCTCCGAAATGGACGTCTCCAATTACTTTATCTCCACAAGCTCGCATAATGCGCTTTAAACTTTCTCCAATAACGCCAGAACGCAAATGTCCTACGTGCATTTCCTTGGCAATATTGGGCCCTCCATAGTCAATAACGACAGTACGTTTCGATGGTTTGAAACCACAAGAAAAATCTTGGATTAAAAATTGAGAAGCAAGAGAAATATTTATAAATCCAGGCCCATCAACAGTTACTTTTTCAAAAAATTCTGTTTCTTTTAATTTTGCGACGACTTTTTCGGCAAAGTCACGTGGAGAAATTTTGTACTTTTTAGCAAAAAACATTCCAATATTTGATTGATAATCTGATAAATCTGGACGATTAGATGTGGATACAAAAGCCTCTTGTGTTTCGTAACCTAAACCCTCCACAATATTGATAATATTTTCCTCAATAAACTTTTTAATATTCATGCATTTCCCTTTATTTCAATAAAGCAAGTTCCCTACAATAACAAGAACAGTGTAATACAAAACGAAATAAAAGCCAACAAAAATATGGAAAAATCATTTGCTATCACTGTAATAGAAACCCTATCTTTCTCAGTTTCTTCTTCATTCGATAACCCGCGCAATAATTTGTCCTTACTCATTCCTCTAAATCTAAAAACAGAACAGAACGTTAATTTATATTCATCAATAAAAGCTTCTTTCCCTTTGAATTTTATTTTAACTGCAAAAAAGATCATATATTCAAAAAATCAAATCTGCAAATTTTTCCGACGTATAAAATATTTAAAAATTTCAATACCAGTTGTCACCAAAACACCACAGGACAAAACAATTATCCAATTGATAAAATCCATCCCTTTTGTTTGAAAAAACCTTGAAAAAAGAGAACTATAAGTGAAAAGAATCTGTAATATGATCATTCCTGCTGCACCATAAATCATATATCGATTTCCTGCCAATCCCATTTCAAAAAGACTCTGTGTTAAAGATTTACACGAGAACATAAAGAAAATTCCCATCATCACTAAAGCATTTACAACAACCGTACGACCCAACTGAATATTTTGATGTTGATCTGCCACAAGTTCATAGGCAACAAAACTTAAAAGTGTCATCAAGAATGTCACTAAAATCATCTGTGCTAAAATAACAGAGCTAATAATCGGCTTGTCAGGCAAACGAGGCCTTTTATTCATAACCCCTTTTTCCACTCGCTCAAAAGAAAACATCGAACCTAAAAGGATCGTCGTTACCATATTTATCCATAAAATTTGCGCGGGAGAAATCGGCGTTGTTAAACCAAAGAAAATAGAAATCATCACCACAAAAGCTTCAGAAAAACTGATAGGCAGCGTCCATAAAATAAACTTCACTAAGTTATCAAAGACACCCCGACCCTCTTCAATCGCTGACTCGATTGTAGCAAAATTATCGTCCAACAATATCATATCCGCAGCATCTTTAGCAACATCAGTGCCGTTTTGTCCCATTGCAATACCGATATTAGCCTGCTTTAAAGCTGGGGCATCATTCACACCGTCTCCTGTCATTGCTACAATTTGGTTATTTTCTTGTAGAGCTTTCACCAAACGCAACTTATCTTCAGGAGAGACACGAGCAAAAACATCTATTTGTGATACACATTTTTTCAATTCAGCATTTGTCATTTCAGCAACTTGAGCCCCATTCATTACAACCGGCGCTATGCTCTCCCCTTGACCATGCAAGTTCATTTTTTACGCAATAGCTTTAGCAGTTACCAAATGATCGCCCGTGATCATCTTTACACAAATTCCTGCATGATGACATACTGCTAAAGCACGAACAGCATCTCGACGAGGAGGATCTATCATCCCTTGTAATCCAGCAAAAATCAAACCAGATTGAACATCTTTATGTGTTATTTTATCTCCTTTAAAATTGGGTTTAAAAGCAAAGCCCAAAACACGCAAGCCTTGAGAAGCCATCTGCTCCATAAGGGATAAAACCGCCGCTTCATCCAATTTTTCTATCTCTCCTTTTTCGTTTATTTGCATAGTACAAAATGGCAAAATTGTTTCTGTTGCTCCTTTTAAATAAATAACATCATCACTTCTTAAATTTGCCATATATTGATAAGCCGACTCAAAAGGTATTTCATCTTTTTTCCAAAAATAATTTCTTAACCCTTGAATATCAAAGCCACGCTTTGCAGCGCTTACTAATAATGCGATTTCAGTCGGATCCCCATCTACAATTGTCTGTTTTGACGTTATTTTCAAATCCGCATCATTACAAAGCACCCCTATTTTTAAACACATTTCCAAAGCCTTATTTTCTTCAAACGGGGTGAAATCTCCTTTAATTTGATAGCCAACACCATCAACTACATAAATTTTCCCAACAGCAAAGATATGTTGTACTGTCATTTTATTTTCTGTCAAAGTTCCGGTCTTATCCGAACAAATCACCGAAGTACTTCCCAACGTTTCAACTGCAGGCAATTTTCGAACAATTGATTTTCTTTTGCTCATACGATTCACTCCCACAGCCAAAATAATTGTTACTGTAGCCGGTAAGCCTTCCGGAATAGCCGCCACAGCCATTGCAATGGCCGACATAAAAGTAGAAACAAAAGGCAAACCACGCAAAAAACGTCCAACAATAAAAGCCAATACGGAAAAGGCGACAATTAACCACAGAAGTTTTTTACTAAATATCTCAATTTTTTCTGTCAGAGGCGTTTTCAAGTCTCTGGTCTGAGAAATCAAATTGGATATTTTTCCAATCTCGGTCGCATTTCCTGTATTAACGACAATCGCACGCGCTTGCCAAAAGGTCGCAAAAGTCGACGAAAAAGCCATATTTTTCCTATCTGATAAAACAGTTAAAAGTGCTAATTTTTCTATTGATTTTATTATAGGAACAGACTCTCCAGTCAAAGCTGATTCATCTACCCTAAAATCGTGCGCTTCAAACAACCGCAAATCAGCAGGGATCTTTTCTCCAGAATGCAAGACAACTAAATCTCCCGGCACCAACTCTTGAGCTGGGATTGTTTCTAAAACTCCATTTCGAATAACATGTGCTTGAACTGTCATTGTTTTAAACAAAGATTCTAAAGACTTAAACGCTTTATTTTCTTGAATAAACCCCATAACAGCATTAGCTAATACAACCGCATAAATCACAAAAGAATCTACATACTCTTTAAAGTAAAGCGCTATTGTCGCTGACACTAATAAAACATAAATAAGAGGCTGATTAATTTGATCAAAAAAACGCAAAAGAGCGCTTCTTTTTTTGGACATTTTAATTTCATTAGCCCCAAATTTTAACCTATTTTTTAATACTTGTTTATCCGTCAAACCTTTTATCTTGTCTGTTTTAAAAAAATCAAAAACTTCTTGATTTTTTTTATGATGCCAGTAAATTTT
>CAZXTR010000015.1:0-12793 GCA_964643615.1 uncultured Lactobacillales bacterium
ACTCACGACCCTTGCCTTCGGAGGGCAATACTCTATCCAGCTGAGCTACAAGCGCACGGGAAGATTATTTATACATTGTTCTTGCTTTTAAATCAAGTTTTTTTATTCAATCGTCATTCAACAAGACAATTCAAAGATTTGGTTGTTTTTTGTAAGCGTACACAATAGAAACTGTTTTGCTCATTGATTTTTGGAGATGGGGTTTTTCCTGTATAGGGGGTAAACCCCCAACACAAAAAGGAATTATAAAGGTTATCGATGGCGGTTAAATTCTTTTGTATTTCAATCACAGCGCGCTTGATAATGGTGAAACAACATTAAAGAAGAAAATAGGGACAACAAATCTTGCCCCTAATAAAAATAAAAAAGGGAAAAACATAATAATAAAAATGTTACCCTATAATCCCTTTTTTAACGTTTCAATCAATTCAGCGACTGTTGGGACAAAACCGTTTTTGTACAAAGGGTCTAATGCAAACCGATATGCGTTATGTCCCGCAAACATCAGATGATTTTCGACATCTTTTTCATGTGCAACTGCTTCTAGGGTTGTGCGAATGCAAAATGAACGTGGGTCAGGTAATCTTCCTGTACAACCGTCCGCTTGGCTCCATCCAGAAAACAAACATTGTGATAAACATCCTGCACAATTTGCGCGTTCTTTTTTGATAGAACGTTCTTGTTCTGGGCTGACAAAAATCAATGATAAATCAGGGGTTCGTAAAGGGATTGTTAAGCCACGTGCGATGTAGGCTTGCGCGCGGTTAAAATCATGCGCAGTCAAAAATACGGTATGCGCTTTTGAAACTTGGAAAGCTTTTACAAATATATTTTCTTTTTTTGTCAAATAAGGCATTTCAGTTTCTTTTCTGTCGATCAATTTTTGCAAAAATCGATTACGAACTGCCGAAGAATAAAACCCTGTCGGTGAGAAATTTTGTAAAACAACTTCTCCTTTTTGAAGACAGATCAATGTATCATACCATGTTTTTAAAACAGGACTTTCGCGCGTAATTAAAGGGCGTGTTCCCAATTGAAATGCCAACAAACCAATGTCTGGATTGTCAATATAATCTTCAAAATCAGACAAATTCCAAACACCTCCCGCCATGATGATAGGTGTTTTTTGAAACCCATATTCGTTCATTTGACGTCGAAGCATGACTAAACGTTCATAAGGCCTTTCAGGCACATCTGGATTTTCACTGTTTGAAAGCCCATTGTGTCCCCCAGCTAACCAGGGGTCTTCGTAAACTACGCCACCCAAAAAATCGGGACAGTTTTTATATGCTCGTAACCATAAAGCACGAAATGCTCGCGCACTGGAAACAATAGGGTAGTAATAGATTTGATGCTTTGACGCAATCTCGGCCAAACGATATGGCATGCCGGCCCCGCAAGTAATTCCATGAATAAAGTTTTTAACTTCACCTAAAATATTATCTACGACGGGTACTGCATCGTGGATTTTTTCTTGGTATTTAAAACGGAGCGTTCCCAAAGTTTTTTGAACAGTGTCGCTGAGCACATCTATTTTGGGTTGTAATCTGTTTGGAACTTTTCCCTTAAATTTTTGAACGATTTTTTCGCAAGAATCCATAATACCTTCTAAAACAGAAATACTGCCCGCCATTTCCCACAACACATTCATATGAATGCGACCGCGCCCGTTTGAAATTTCATGCGCTAAACGTGCTTGATTAATGCCCCCTTGGATTGACCATTCTATTAATTCATGGTGCCTTTCTTTACGTGTTTTTTTTCGATGTATACGCGGTATCAAAACACCTTCATCATCCAACATATCGGCAAAAACACCAGATATTGTCCCTACTGCGCCAGCAGCAGCCCAAGCGCCACTTGAGCGGCCATCTGATACGGCAATTCCTTTCCCTCCTTCAATTAAGGGTAACACTTCTTTCCCCGAAATTAAAATTGGATTTAACGTTTTCATTGATTATCTCCTGTATAAAATCTTAACAAAGTATTCATTGTGGCATAAACGCACCAAAAAGAAAAGTTTTTTTGCCCTTAAAGGAAAATAGGTAATAAAAATAATTTCACCCATTAGAAAAATGGAAAATTCTTACAATCGCCCCCGCGCTAATTTGCGCCTATCATTGCTGTCCAATAACGTTTTACGCAAACGAATGGATTGAGGTGTGACTTCTACTAACTCATCATCTTCAATATAGGCCAAAGCTTCTTCTAAGCTCATACGTATAGGAGGAGATAAAATAATATTTTCATCTTTACCTGCCGCACGCATGTTGGTTAGTTGTTTGCCTTTAATAGGATTTACTTCTATATCCCCAGATTTTGCATTTTCTCCAATAATCATCCCCGCATAAACTTGGGTTCCATGTTCAACAAATAGTTGTCCGCGATCTTGAATTTTAAACAATGCATAGGCTACAGCCATTCCTTGTTCTGTGGAAATTAAAACCCCTGTGCGGCGTCCTTGTATTGGTCCTTTGTGGGGCATGTAAGAATTGAAAACTCGGTTCATTACACCAGTCCCGCAGGTGTCTGTCAAAAATTCGCTGTGATAACCAATTAATCCACGTGATGGTGCGATAAATATTAAACGCGTCTTGCCTCCAGAAGGAAGCATTTCTTGAAGTTCCGCTTTTCGAATGCTCATTTTTTCAACAACAACGCCCGAATATCCATCATCTACATCAATAACGACTTCTTCGAAAGGTTCTGTCTTTTCACCATTTTCGTCCGTTTTAAATAACACGCGTGGGCGAGAAATGGAAAGTTCGAAACCTTCTCGACGCATTGTTTCAATTAAAATTCCCAGTTGCAATTCTCCGCGTCCTGCGACTTCAAAAGCATCTGTTGTATTTGTTTTTGCGATTTTTAAAGCAACATTTCCTTCAATTTCTCGGCACAGACGATCCCAAATCATACGGGAAGTGACTTTGTCACCTTCTTGCCCCGCAAACGGTGAAGTGTTAATGGAAAATATCATTGCCAATGTTGGAGGGTCAATTGGTTGAGATGCCAAAGGTTTGGTCACAGAAGGATGGCACAACGTATCGGCTACAGTGGCTTGGGTAAAGCCAGTAATGCTGACGATATCTCCAGCTTGAGCATGTTCTAATGCAGTTCGTTGTAATCCCCGGAAAGCCATAATTTTTGAAACACGCGTGGTTTCAATGTTCGTTCCTTCGCGAGAAAGTGCCTTTAAAGTTTCATTTACTTTGACCGACCCCGTCATGATTTTTCCGGTTAAAACTCGTCCGACAAACGAGTCATATTCCAGTGTCGTTACTAACATTGAAAATGCTGCCTTTAAATTGTGTTCTGGTTCTGGGACATGTTCCAAAATTTTTTCAAACAAAGGAGTGATATCTTTACGAGCATCTTTTTCTAAATCGTATATTGCCCAACCCTCGCGTCCGGAAGCAAACAATGTTGGAAAATCGAGTTGTTCTTCTGTCGCCCCTAAATGTGCAAACAAATCAAAAACTTCATTTTGGACTTCAATAGGACGAGCGTCAGGTCGATCCACTTTGTTAATTACTACGATCGGCCTTAATCCTAATTTTAATGCTTTGCCTACCACAAATTTTGTTTGTGGTAAAGGCCCTTCGGCTGCGTCTACCAAAACAATAACGCCATCTACCATTGATAAAATACGTTCAACTTCTCCCCCAAAGTCGGCGTGTCCGGGGGTGTCAACAATGTTTATGCGCGTTCCTTTATATTCCACAGACGTGCATTTGGATAAAATTGTAATTCCACGTTCGCGTTCGATATCTCCACTGTCCATTACGCAAGTGGCAACCGATTGATTGTCACGAAAAGTTCCGCTTTGTCTTAAAAAAGCATCTACCAAAGTTGTTTTACCATGGTCAACATGGGCGATAATCGCAATATTTCTTAATTTCATTTTATATCTTCTTTCGTCGAGGATCGGCATTATACAATAAACTCTTTCTAAAATAAAGGAAAATCTTTATTTTTGTACAAAAACGTTTTGTTCGTATTCAATTTTATTAAAAGAAAAACCGAAAAAATAATTGTTAATAATCGCGGTTTAAAATAAAAAGTGACAATTCACGTAAGAGCAAAGCTTTATCTCCAAAATGTTTTAAAGTTTCTAAGCTGTGTGTAATTAGTTCTCTTGCTTTCGCCCGCGTTTTTTCAGGGCCTTCAACAGATAAATAGGTTGCTTTGTTAATGTCTTTATGCAATGTTTTCCCCACTTTTTTTGTGTCCCCTTGAAAATCCAATAAGTCGTCTGTCATTTGGAATGCAATCCCAATATCGGATGCATATGTTTTTAATAATTGTCTTTGTTCAAAAGAGGCTTTCCCTAAGACTGCACCTGCTTCGCAACAAAAAATTAAAATTTTACCAGTTTTTAAAGATTGTAACCTTAAAATTTCCGTCAAAGGTAAAAGATCGTCAGATTGTTCGGCTGCTAAGTCCATCATTTGCCCTGCTATCATGCCATAAAATCCAGCTGAATGCGCTAACATTGTGATTAATTCACATCGAATAGATGGGTTTAGACAGGTTTTATCCGAAGCGACAATTTCAAAAGCGCGCGTTAATAATCCGTCTCCTGCTAAAATAGCAGTTGCTTCATCAAACTGCTTATGACAACTGGGTTTCCCACGACGTAAATCAGAGTCATCCATTGATGGTAAATCGTCATGTATTAAAGAATAGCTATGTACCATTTCTACTGCTGCGGCAAGTCGTACACTATTCGTCTGGGGAACTCCGAACATGGACGCTGTTTCCATAATTAAAAATGGACGGAGCGCCTTTCCAGCGCCAATGGAAGAATAGCGCATCGCTTCGACAACCCTTTTTTCGCTTCCAGAAGGTAAAGGCAAAAGTTGGCTTAATTGTTCGTCAATATGATGACGTACATCTTTTAATGCATTAGAGAGTGTCAACATCTAATGGCTCCTTCCCCGTGATTTCTCCATTGTCGCTGATAATCAATTTATCAATACGTAATTGAGCGTCAGCCAATTTTTGAGTGCAAAGTTGTTTTAATCGAACTCCTTTTTCATAAAAAGATAACGCGGCGTCTAATTTGACGTTGCCACTTTCCAATTGATGAACGATATCTTCTAATGCTGTTAAAGCTTCTTCAAAACTTAATTTATTTAAATCTTCAACTGTCATGTCAACCTCTTTTCTTTGTGTCCATCATATACATTCTGACCCGAAAAGAAAAGAAATTAATTCAAAAGAACGAAAATTTGTTTTTACCATCATGATAGCTTTCTTTTTTTGAATATGAATGGTTGTTTATACAATATAAATTATACTTTTATCTTAAATTCATCTTGCGCTTCTAGTAAAGTACGTGTAGATTGAAAACGGCTTGTACAGGTTTAAATAAAGGTAGGAGGCAATGAATAATTTAACAAAAGATAAGCTTTCTTCGAAGTTGATCACATTGAAACGTGGGCCCTATATACGTGCTATGAAAAAGGCAGAAGCTCCTACACAAAACGTTAAAAAAATTGTTTCATCTTTTAAAAAATTAAATAAAGCCAATGGATTGCGCGTGTTTGTTGCCGGGGGGTCAAGGCAAGGGAATAAACCGCTTTATTTGGAAGAAGCCTTTAACTTGGGTGTGAAAATTGCACAAATGGATTTCAAATTGGATTTTGGTTTGTCTGGAAAAGGCATTATGGGGTCTGTTGCCAAAGGAGTTTTAAAAGAGTGGACACGTCAGCATCATTCAAAACAAACACCTATACTAGGGATTACCACAAAAGAATACCTTGCTTTGTGCCAAAAAGATGACGTTGTAGATCAAATTAATGAAGTGATAGTTGCGCATTCTTTGGAGGAAAGAAAAAAGCAGCTTTTGCGTGCGGATTTTGTAATTTTTGCCCCTGGTGGTATCGGCACTTTAGATGAATTAGTTTATGATTGTGTTGCAATGCAAGATGGTTTTTTGCCTTTAAAGCCATTTATTATTTTTAATGTCGGGGGACATTATCACCATATTTTGGAGTATTTAAAGGAAATTCATTTAAAAGGGTTTTCGTCAGCTTTCCCTTTTATTGTTGTGGATAATAGCTTTGAGGCTGGTGTCGCATTTGAAGTTTTAAAAGAACGTTCTCTGATGCCTAAAAAAACATCTGATGTGTTGGACTTTGTTCAAGAGGTTATTTATGAATTACCATATATTATGGAGGAAAAAACAGAACATCCAAGGTTGACGATTCAACATATTTTACACAAAGTTAACGATACTCGATTGAATGGCACAAATGAAGCAAAACAAAAATTGGCTGAAGATTTTGAAAAAGCTTATTTAAGAAAAGAAATTGATCGTATGTATGGACGTTTGGAAAAAACAGGACGCGATACGGCGGTTGTAAGCGAAAAATTATCTGGACTTAAAGAACAACGTAAAAAGGTGATTTACTGATGGATTTAATAGATTTTATCAATTTACCCTTATTCCTTGTCTCTATTTTACTGATTTTTAGTATTATGACAAGTGCTGTTTCGGCGAAAGCGAACATCCCAACGATTTTGGTTTTCTTGTGTATCGGATTAATAGCCGGGGAAAAGGGTGGTTTTGGTCTTGTTTCTGATTTTCAATCATCGAAAGCTTTTTTTATTGGAAACATTGCATTGGCGTTGATTTTGTTTGATAGTGGATATCAAACATCGTTCAAAAGTTATAAAATGACAGCTGCCCCATCTTTGATTTTAGCAACGGTTGGCGTTTTACTCACTACTCTTTTGTTGGCACCTGCGGCCCATTATATTTTAGGAATTACATGGGTTGAGGCGTTGCTGTTAACTTGCATCATCAGCTCAACAGATTCAGCGTCTGTTTTTTTCTTGCTTCGTATGGGGGGTGTCACAGTTCGCGATAAGGTCAAATCAACTTTGGAAATTGAATCTGGTTCAAATGATCCTATGGCAATATTTTTAACAATTTCTTTTGTAACATTGATTAAAAGTAATTCGAACGATGTCTCGTTGACGCTTTTGTTGGAATTTATCAAGCAAATGGGCTTTGGGTGTATTTTTGGGTTGGTTATTGCCTATATTGCAAAACGTGTTATCAATCGCATTGATTTAGACACGGCCCTTTATCCTATTTTGTTGATTGCTATAGTGATAGCGGGTTTCGCTATAACAAACTTAACGGGAGGTAGTGGCTTTTTAGCTTTGTATATTGCGGGTATTTTCTTAGGTAATTCTCGTTTGAATGGTCATCATCAAATTTTACGTGTCCAAACAACGTTGGCTTGGTTTTGTCAAATTATTATGTTTATGTCCTTGGGCTTGTATGCCAACATTGAGGATTTCCCCCAAGTTATTGTTCCTGCAATGATTTTGGGTGGATTGTTGATTTTGTTGTCTAGACCATTAGCTGTGTTTTTATGTCTTGCTCCATTTAAATACACCTTTTTAGAAAAAATATTTGTTTCATTCGTTGGTTTGAGGGGGGCCACGTCTATATTGTTGGCGTTGATGCCTCTTGTGATGCACGTGCCTCATTCAGAAATGTTTTTTAATATCATTTTTTTAATGGTTCTTATGTCATTAACTATTCAAGGATTTTTCATTATCCCTGTTGCTAAACTGTGTGGCGTTACACTTCCTGTAATTGAAAGGCCTGCCGATAAATCGGAAATTGACTTGCCTGGTTTGAAAGACAGTTATTTGATTAGTTATAAATTATCCGAAAATACACCGGCCCTTTATGGAGCAGAAATTCCAAAGTGGGCGTCCCCTATTATTGTAAAGCGCGGAGGCATTTCATATAACGCACATAATGTTAAGGATTTACAAGTAGGTGATCGTGTTTATTTATTTGCAGTGTCGGAAAAAAGGATACATTTGTTGGATTCTTTGTATGGTGGAGGGATGACTCAACAAGCGGATGATTTCGGCGATTTTACGATTTATTCAGACATACTTTTAAAAGATTTGTCTTCGCTTTATGGTATACAAATTGACGAAAAGATAGAGTCTTTCACTTTGAGTGAATTGATTTTGAAAAATTTTGCTGATGTTGAAGTGGGAGACAGATTTATTTTAGATTCTATTGAGTTGATTGTTCGCAAAAAGAACAAGGATATGGTCGAGGAATTTGGGATTGATTTGAATCCTAGCGAAAAATCATTTGGTCGATTGTTTGTTTTCCCAAAAAAGCATCGCGGCTATAACGCCATAAAGTTAAAAGAAAAAATTATATTTTACTTGTCAAAACAAGGAAAGAAGATTAAAGTTTATACAAATAAAAAGAGGGAAAAATGAAAAAATCAAGGCCGTTTCTTGTCTTGCTGATAATTGTTGGCATTGTGTATTTCGGTTGCTCATACTTTAAAGGTGCTCCATCTGTGCCACAAATAGGCGCTATGCCGGTTGATGTAATGATGGTTAAGGAAAGTGATTTTTATCCTTCGCTGAGCTTTGTCGCTAAAATAGAGGCAAAAGACAAGGTCGCTATTCGTGCACGTGTGACGGGATTTTTAACAAAACGTCTTTTTAAAGAAGGTGATTTTGTCGAAAAAGGGCAATTGCTTTTTGAAATAGAAAAGAATCAATTTCAAGCGAATGTTCGCAAAGGAGAGGCAAATCTTTCTAAGGCTAGGGCAAATGAAGCTAATGCTAAGGCACAATATAATCGGGCAAAAGATTTAATTAAAACAAAAGATGTTTCTCTAGCGTTGTTGGATCAAAGAGAAGCTGAGTTCAATTCATCTGAAGCTTTGGTAAAACAAGCACAATCCGATTTGGATTTGGTTAAATTAGATTTGGAGTATACAGATATTAGAGCCCCTATTTTCGGTCGTATAGGAGTATCTTTTTATAGTGAAGGATCTCTGATAGGCCCTGATTCGGGTGAGTTGGCATCTATTGTCACAACAACCCCTATGTATGCTGTTTTTTCGGTATCTGAAAATCAACTTTTTCAAATTACAGATTTTTTAAAAAGCGCAAAGAAAGATTATGCAGGGGAGGGAGCAGATATTAGTTTTCAATATTCAAACGGAGTTAACTATCCCCTTCCAGGGACATTGAACTTTGTGGATACAGAATTGGATCCACAAATGAATACTTTGAAAATTCGTGCGTCTTTCCCTAACCCGGATAATACGCTTATTGCTGGGCAATATGGACGCATTAACATCCAAATTCAAAAGCCGCAACATGCTATATTAATCCCTCAAGTTCTGGTTCAACAAGACTTGATGGGGTCTTTTGTTTATGTCGTTGGGAAGGATAATATTTTGCAAGAGCGTCGTATTGATACTGGTTTAGAGCTGACTACAGGAGAAGTTGTTGTTATGAAAGGTTTGATTGTTGGGGATAAGTTGTTGATGAATAATTTTCAAAAAGCACCTCGATTAAAAGGTTTCCCTGTGCAACCTGTTATAATGAAATTGCCTGCGATTCAAGCCCCCCTTCCAAACGAAGGAGTTGAAAAATGATATCTGACGTATTTATAAAGCGTCCAAGATTTGCCATTGTTGTATCTTTGATTATTATGATTGCAGGACTTTTATCTCTTTTTACTTTGCCTGTTGAGCAATTTCCTAATATTACTCCGCCTCAAGTTCAAGTGCGTGCGGTTTATCCAGGTGCAAATGCGGAAGTGATTGAAAGTGCTGTAGCACAACAAATTGAATCTGCCGTGAACGGTGTAGAAGATATGATGTACATGTCATCTAATTCGTCTGATGATGGCAGTTATAATTTATCGGTTACCTTTGCCGTTGGGACTGATCCTGATACAGCAGCAATGAATGTTCAAAATCGTATCAAACAAGTAGAATCGAAATTGCCTGAAGAAGTTATTCGTCAAGGCGTTAGCGTCCAGCAACGTATGACTTCTATGTTGCAAATTTTTGGAGTAAGCGCATCAAATGGTAAATATGATCAAAAAGCTTTGACGAATTATGTTTTAATCAACATGAAAGACGAACTTTCTCGGGTCAGGGGGGTTGGTAATATTGAAGTGTTTAGTAGTTATGAATACAGTATGCGTATTTGGACGAATGACGATAAATTAAAAAGTTTAAAATTATCTACAGCAGAAATTGTGAACGCGATACGTAGTCAAAACATTCAAGCGTCCGTCGGTCGGATTGGATCTATGCCAGCGTCTAAAGATCAAATGTTCCAAGTTTCGTTGACGGCACGTGGTCGCTTAACTTCTGTAGAAGAATTTGGAAATATTATTATTCGTGCAAATAAAGATGGTTCATATTTAAAATTGAAAGATGTTGCTCGTGTTGAACTGGGTGTTAAAAGCCAAGATGTGAACAGTCGGTATAATGGACAAACTGCGGTAGTAATTGCTGTGTTTCAAACACCTGGGTCTAATGCGTTAGAAGTTGCCAAAGGAATAAGTGAAAAAATCGCTCAATTTCGCTTACCTGAAGGAATGTCCATCAATATGATGTTTGATAATGCTTCGTTTGTGCAATCTTCAGTGCATGAAATTCAGACGACTTTATTTGAAGCGTTTATTTTGGTGGTGATTGTTATCTTCTTTTTTTTGGGGTCGATCCGCACAACGTTAATTCCTTTGTTTGCTATTCCCGTTTCTTTGATTGGAGCGTTAGCAGGGTTGGCGGCGTTTGGCATTACTTTAAATACAGTTTCTTTGTTAGCATTGGTGTTAGTTATTGGGGTTGTCGTTGATGATGCAATTATTGTGGTGGAAGATGTTGAATCTGTTATGGCTGAAAAGCCAAATGCTTCGCCAGAAGAGTGTGTCCAAGAATCAATGAATCGTATTACAAATCCTATTATTGCGACAACGTTAATTTTGTTGGGCGTTTTTGTACCTGTTGCGTTTATGCCAGGGATTACGGGGTTACTTTATCGGCAATTTGCTATTGCAGTGTCATGTGCTGTTGTTATTTCGGCCATTAATGCCTTGACGTTGTCACCGGCGTTAGCTCGATTATTAATGCGTCCTAAAAAAGGCGAGCATTGGTGGTTAGTGCAAAAAGCAATGGATGGTGTTGAATGGGGGCGTCAAAAATATACTGCTGTTATTAAAAAATTAATCCCGCATTATTTGATTGTTATTCCAGCTTTAATAGGGGTCGTTTTATTTGCGGTATTTATTATTCAAAGGACTCCTTCTGGTTTTTTGCCGACTGAAGATCAGGGAGCGTTTTTATGTGAAATTCAATTGCCAGCAGGAGCTTCTCTTAATCGAACGTTAGACGTGATTAAACAAGTTGAAGAACGTTCTAAAAAGGTTCCTGGAATTAAAAGTTCAACAGCGGTCGCTGGTTATGGAATAATGGCAGGGGCAGCTTCAAATAGTGCTTTTATGGCGATTACTTTAGCGCCCTATGAAGAAAGATTGTCCCCTGATTTGCTTATTGATAGGATTATTGTCAATTTTGCAAAGGCAACAGCTGATATTAAAGATGCCATTGTTATGCCATTTAATGTGCCATCTTTGCCGGGGGTATCCAGTGGCGATGGATTTGAATACATGCTTCAAACGACGCAAGGCGCAAGCTCCGAAGAGCTTATGTCTGTAGCGAATCAAATAGTATCTAAATCTTTAGAAAGACCTGCTTTGTCGCAAGTGCGGACATTCTATCAGGTTAATAGCCCTCGGTTAAATGTGACGGTTGATAGAGATAAGGCATATGCTTTAGGGGTTCCTGTTTCGGATATTTTTTTAACAATGCAAACAGTTTTGGGCGGTTCGTATATTAACGATTTTAATTTGTATGGTCGTTCGTGGCAAGTGAATATTCAAGGTGATGTGCAGGATCGTTCATCGGTGAATGATATTTTTAAAATAGAGCTGAAAACTAATAAAGGAGATATGGTTCCTTTGCGTTCGTTGGTGAAAATAGAAAAAACAATCGGCGCATCTAGTATTCAAAGATATAATAATTATCGTGCTATCAAAATTACGGGACAAGCCAGTGCTGGGCATAGTTCGGGGGAGGCAATAGCTGCGATGGAGGCTATTTCAAATGAAGTTTTGCCTCCTGGTTATGCTTTCCAATGGACAGGTACGGCCACCCAAGAATTAGAGGCCAAAGGACAAGTTGCTCTTATATTTTGTATGGCATTTTTGTTTGGTTATTTGTTTTTGGTCGCTTTGTATGAAAGTTGGACTTTGCCGATTTCAGTTATGTTGTCTATTTTAATTGGTTTCCTAGGGTCAGCATTAATGATTTATGCACAAAGTAAGAACGATTCTTATCGTGTGTTTAATGATTTATACGCCCAAATTGGAATGATAGTTTTGGTTGGATTAGCTGCGAAAAATGCAATTTTGTTAGTTGAGTTCGCAAAACTTCGTCATGAAATTGGTGATTCGATCAGAGAAGCTGCGCTTAAAGGAGGTTCGTTGCGTTTTCGCGCTATTATGATGACGGCGGTTTCTTCTTTGATGGGATTTTTACCATTAATAATGGCAATAGGGCCCGGCGCCTTATCTCGACGTGCTGTAGGGGCCTCCATTTTCGGAGGCATGGCCTTTTCTGCCTTTATTGCGATTTTCTTTGTTCCTTTATTATATATTTTGTTCCAAACAATGAGTGAAAGGGTTACAGGGAAAAAAGATGACCCTTCAGGTTAGCTCTTATTCTCCTTGTTCCCTGTGGGAACGGATACGTTTGATGTTCCTAAAAATATGTTGTTGGACGAATGGATAAAAATTATTGCTTCGGAAATTAAAAGAGAGCCTGTTTTTTTTAAACAGTTCAAATTGATGAGTTGGCCGCTAAAGAAAAAAGCTAGATAAAGGTGATTTCATTTTACGAGGGATAATCAACAAATTAATTCGTTTGAA
>CAZXTR010000015.1:12893-17661 GCA_964643615.1 uncultured Lactobacillales bacterium
TTGTTTAATGTGATAGTATTATAATGCTCGGCTCTCGCGTTCATTTTTGTTTGTTCTAAAGCCCATTAATCAAGAGTTTATACACGATTTGAAAAAACTTGTTCCTTTATTGAAAGAATCAATGTAATCCTTTTTCTTTATGAACTATTTATGGAGCTAGCACAAGGTAATGGCTTGAAAAAAGTCTTGACAGTTTTTTGAAAAAAGCATAGGGTATCTCTCATTAAAATAAGGATAAAAAATGACACAAATCGATACAAAAACCATTAAAGAAATGGCTTTCTGGGTGCGTGTACGCATTTCTGATGATGAAGCCGAATTAATGGCAAAAGAATTTACAGAGACGTTGAATTGGATTGGCGAAAGATTAAAAAATCCGGAAATTAACTCTGTTTCGCCGATGGTATCTCCGTTCGATGAGCCGATTACACTGCGTAAAGATGAGGTAACTGACGGAGATAAACGTGTTGCGGTTTTGGCGAATGCGCCCGAGGGAGCAACTGATGAATTTTTCAGTGTCCCGAAAATGGTGGAGTAAAAAATGACAGATTTAACAAGGTTAACATTAACAGAAACCATTTACGGATTGGAAAACAAAGAATTTACAAGTGTTGAAGTTACAGCAGCTTATTTGAAAAATATGGAAAACAAACGCCGTTTGAATGTGTTTATTACTGAAACGCCTGAATATGCTTTACAAATGGCAAAAGCGTCCGATGAACGTCGCGCTAAAGGAATAGCAGGGAAATTGGACGGGGTGCCTTTAGCAATTAAGGATATGTTTTGCACAAAGGGGATTAAAACGACGGCAGCGTCTAAAATTTTATCTAATTTTGTGCCTGAATTTGAAGCTACAACGACTCAACGCTTATGGGATTCTGGCGCTGTATGTTTAGGCAAAACCAATACTGATGAATTTGCGATGGGCTCTTCTACAATTACTAGTTATTTTGGAGTGACACATAACCCGCATGATGAAACAAGAGTCGCTGGAGGATCTTCAGGCGGTTCAAGTTGTGCTGTTGCGGCGTATTTGTGCGCGGGTGCGACAGGTACGGAAACGGGTGGCTCTATTCGTCATCCCGCGTCTTTTTGTAAAGTATCTGGCTTTAAACCGACTTATGGACGTTGTTCTCGTTATGGTGTAGTTGCTTATTCGTCTAGTCTTGATGAACCAGGTGTGTTGGCACGTACGATTAAAGACTGTGCCCATATGATTGAACCGATGATGGGGTATGATGTTAAAGATTCTACTTCTTCCAAGCGTGAAGTGCCTGATTTAAAGGTGGCTTTGACGGGATCTATTAAGGGAATGAAAATCGGTATTCCTAAAGAATATACTGAGCTTGTTCCAAAAAACTGGGAGACTGCTCTTCAATTTTTAAAAGATGAAGGTGCCCAATTGATTGACGTGGATATGCCCCACACGGAAGAAGCTGGAATGGTTTATTATGTTGTATCGCAAGGCGAAGCTACGACGAATTTGGCGCGTTATGATGGTGTGCGTTATGGCGTGCGTGTAGAAGGCAAAACTTTGGATGAAATGTATATGAATACACGTATGAATGGCTTTGGACAAGAAGTTAGAAGTCGTATGATTTTAGGAACGTTTTTTACATCCGCCAAAGGATACAACGATTATTTTGTGCCTGCGCAAAAAATGCGTTCTTTAATTAAACAAGATTTTGATAAGGCTTTTGAAAAAGTAGATGTTTTGTTTTCGCCAGCGGTGCCTATTCCTCCTTTTACGATAGAAGAAGCCAAAAATGGGGCAACAAAGGGCAGATTTAATGATAATTATTTGATGCCATCTTGTTTGACGGGGGTTCCTGCGGGGTGTGCGAATAATGGATTGCAAGTTATTGGACGTATGTGGGATGATGCAACAGTGTTAAAGGTTTTGGATGTGGTGGAGATGTGCAAATGACTTATATCATCAAAGGTAAAACATGCGATTGGGAAATGGTGTGTGGTTTGGAAGTCCATTGTGAGATTTTATCTAAGTCTAAGGTTTTTTCTGGTGCTTCTGCCGAATTTGGTGGAGAAGCTAATACACATGTTGCGTTCTTGGATTGTGGTATGCCTGGTCAATTGCCAATCTTAAACGAAAAATGTATCGAACAATGTATTAAAACAGGTTTTGGATTGAATGCAAAAATTAATAAGCATTCCGTTTTTGATCGCAAAAATTACTTTTACGGTGACTTGCCGACAGGCTATCAAATTACACAGCTTTTTTATCCGATTGTAGGCGAGGGTTATGTTGATGTGACTGATGAAGATGGCAACATCAAACGCATTGGCGTTGAAAGATTGCACTTGGAACAAGATGCTGCAAAAAGTATTCACGATATGCATCCGACACAATCTTACATAGACTTTAACCGTGCTGGCGTAGGATTGATGGAAATTGTTAGTAAGCCTGATATTCGTTCTCCAGAACAAGCTGGTGATTATTTGCGTAAATTACGCGCAATTGTCCGTTATTTAGGCGCGTGTGATGGTAATATGGATCAAGGCTCTTTGCGTTGCGACATTAACGTTTCGGTGCGGCCTGTCGGCGAGGAAGGTTATCGTCACCGTGTGGAAATTAAAAACGTTAATTCGGTAAAATTCGTTATGCAAGCTATTGATTTGGAAGTACATCGCCAGATTGATTTATATGAACAAGGGCTTGATTTCCCTCAAGAAACTCGTCTTTTTGATGCTATCAATATGGAAACGAGATCTATGCGCTCAAAAGAAAATGCTCTGGATTATCGGTATTTCCCAGATCCCGATTTACCTCCTGTCAATTTGACGGAAGACTATATCGAAAACATCCGATTAAATTTACCTGAATTACCGGAAGAAAAAAAGAAACGCTATATGGAAGAATTGGGATTGCCTGAATATGATGCACGCATTTTAACATCAGACAAAGATACAACGATTTATTTTGAACGAGCTTTGCAAGGAGCGATACGTAGAGATCCAAAAAAAATTGCGAACTGGGTTATGGGTGACTTGTTTGCAAAATTAAACGAGGATTATATTGCGATTGAAAACAGCCCTGTACGCCCCGAAGATTTAGGTGGATTGATAGATCTTATCAATGACGGCACAATATCGGGTAAAATTGCAAAAAATGTTTTCTTGGAAATGTTTACGTCTGGTAAATCCGCAGCTGCGATAGTAGAAGAAAAAGGCCTGCGCCAAGTTTCTGATATAGGGGCGATTGAAAAAATTATTGATGAAATTTTATCTACTAATATGGATAAAGTTGTTGAAATAAAGGCAGGTAAAGATAAGCTAAAAGGTTGGTTTGTTGGTCAGATTATGAAAGCAAGCCAAGGCAAAGTTAACCCCGCTATAGCGAATGATCTTTTAAATAAAAAATTGGAAACATTGTAAAAAGGACGTTGTTTTAAAGAAGTAATATCTTTAATAAAATTAAAAACCGCTCTTTTGGAGAGCGGTTTTTATCTTTTAAAATTAAGTTAAATTAAATGGCTTAAAATGGATTGTAGATGTATCGCAACTTCTTGGGCAAAGCCAGAAAAACATCCTTTTTGTGGATCCATAATGTCTTTTTTTTCTGTTTCTTTTAAACATAAAAGAACTTTATATTTCCATGCAGGCATATTCATTCTGTTGCGGACATTTTCTATAATTAAAAGCGCAACGGCAGATTCTAATCCTTGTTTTTCTAGATTTTGCCTCATGCCATTAAAATGGCTTTGCGTAAAGTTAGCAAAAATGAAATCAGGAGATATTTCTTTTTTTTGTGTCTGGTTTGTTTCTATTGCATTGGGATCTTTCTTTTTTACAACACGCCGAATAATCCTTTTTACCTTTTTTGTAGTAGGATGTACTTGTTGTTCAGATGATGTTTGTGTTACTGTCCCCATTGGGACGTCTACGGCAACAGCCCCTGATCTTGTTGTGACGGTTGTTTGTGCTATGGCAGGGATTGTCAAAGTGGTAAACAGCACTAAAAGAAAAATCTTTTTTAACATTTATCCCTCTTTATTATAGTTCGAATCTTAAACCAAGGTATCCTTCGTTTGCTTGTGCGTCATAGTCAACGTTTACTAATTTTGATTCGCCTAAATTAAGATAACGATAGCCTAATTCTAGGAAGACTTTTCTGGACACTTCGATTCCCATTCCGGCGCCTAATGACCATGTCAAAGAATTATCTGTTTCTGAACTTCCTGTTTCTGGTCTGAATCGGTGGAATGTTTGTCCAATTCCTCCACCAACATAGGGGCGAAATGACGATTTTGAGAGTGGTTCAAAGTACATATTTCCCATGACCGATTGTGAAGAATGTTCCATCGTGCCACGAGCATAATCACCTGCGTCGCGATATGTATATTCGGCTTCCATTCGAACAACCCCAACTTTATATCCAATAAAACCGCCAACGACGCCCAATGTTTCCGATTCTGTTGAATCGCAAAAATTTTCCTTTAAGTTGACTTCTGCTATCCCGCCTCTGACTCCAAAATAAGGTTTTGCTAAAACAGGAGAGCTTATTACTAAAGCTAATAAAGATGTAAAAATAATAATTCGCATGTGTTTATCCTTTCTTTTATTATGGAGTTGATTATATGCGAATAAAAGTAAAACGTCTACATAAAAATTAAACGTTGACGCTCGATAAAAAATAATGTATAAATGTGACGCTTTAAAACGGAGAGTTGGCAGAGCGGTAATGCAGCGGATTGCTAATCCGTCACGATGTTAAAGTCGTGCACAGGTTCAAATCCTGTACTCTCCGCCA
>CAZXTR010000016.1:0-4937 GCA_964643615.1 uncultured Lactobacillales bacterium
AACCAATGGGACCAAGTGTCATTATAGCATTGACAGGGGATGTGGATTTGAATCGTGCTGAATATACATCTTTGTCAGGAAATCCAAATATGATTGTTGTTAGTGGTGGATCACCACCAAATCCGCAAACTGGTGCACCTTTGCCTGGTGTTTTGACAACAATAGCTCTTACTGGAGCAGTGGGCGCATATTTGAAAAAGCGAAAAGCAATAGATAAACAAAGATCAGAATAATAAAATATAATATTATTCGTCCTGAATGCCCATATATTTAACTCTATACGGGCATTTTTTATTTTTATTCAAAAAAGATTTGACTATGGCCATATTTATTTCAATAATGCCTGCTTGGAAGGAGATTTAAATGAGAATAATATTCAATTTTATCGTTTCTCTATTACTTATAACAACAGGAGCAAATGCAATGGATGCAGAAAATTCACTTTTTTTAGATTTAAAAGACGGTCGAGTCGTTATTGAATTATTACAAGATGTCGCACCTAACCACGTGGAAAGAATCAAAGAATTGACACGTCAAGGTTTTTATAACGGATTAAAATTTCACCGCGTCATTGACGGATTCATGGCACAGACAGGGGATCCACTTGGAAATGGAACCGGCGGAAGCGGAAAGAAATTAAACGCCGAATTCAATGACACACCCCACGTTCGTGGCACAGTTTCTATGGCCAGAGCAAATGATCCAAACAGCGGAGATAGTCAATTTTTTATTTGCTTTGATGACGCAAGATTTCTGGACAGACAATACACAGCTTTTGGCAAAGTCGTGAGTGGAATGGAATTTGTGGACAAAATTAAAAAAGGCGATTCTCGCAATAACGGTACTGTCTCAAACCCTGATACTATCATAAAAATGTCGGTAGCTTCAGACTTAGAACAATAAAAGATATTGTTGAAAAAATATCAATATCATACGATAAAGGTTTTTTCTATAAAAATGAAAGAGCCTTTATTTTTCATTTGTAAAAATAATCTTGATTTTTGACCTTAACACGCATTACAATACCCTAGTCAGTACAAAGGAAGGTTAGCAAATGGTTGTTTTAGGGGTTTATGAATCTTTATCTCATCGCGCATGGGAATTACACGAAACAGACGAAAAAGAAATTCAAACTTTAATTCAACAGCACGATGTTCCCGAAATTCTTGCACGATTACTTGTTTCCAGACGCATCCCCCACAAAGAGATTGAAGCCTTTCTAAACCCAACTTTGAACAAACAACTGCCCGAACCCTACCAATTAAAAGATATGCAAAAAGCGGTAGAACGAATAACGAAATCTATTCTAAACCACGAAAAAATAGGAATTATGGGGGATTATGATGTCGATGGAGCAACATCTAGTGCATTATTAAAGCTTTTCTTAAAAAGCATTGGAATAGATACTAATGTTTTTATTCCCGATAGAGAAGACGGCTATGGTCCCAATACAAGCAAAATGGAAACTTTCTTTAATGAAGGGATAAAGCTTGTTATCACGGTCGATTGCGGAATGACAGCTTTCGCCCCCATTGATTTTGGCACAAAAAAAGGATTAGACGTCATTATTTTAGATCATCACGAACCCGAAAAAGAATTGCCGAATGCTTATGCTGTCGTTAATCCAAAACGATTGGACGAAAATAAAGATAGCACATATTTTTACATGGCAGCAGTTGGCGTCGTTTTTTTAACCATTGTCGCTTTAAACAGGCACTTACGCGAAAAAGGATTTTACAAACATACAAAAGAACCTGATTTACGTCAATGGCTTGACCTTGTTGCTTTTGGGACTGTTTGCGATGTTGTCCCCTTAACAGGAATCAATCGGTTATTTGTAAAAACAGGGATTAAACAAATAACACTTCGAAAAAATATTGGACTGGCGACTTTGGTTGAAATTTCAAAGATTAACGAAAAAGTAACCACCTATCATTTAGGTTATATTCTGGGGCCTCGCGTTAATGCTGGCGGCCGCGTTGGAAAATCGGATTTAGGAATGCGCCTTTTATCAACCTTTGATAATGTAGAGGCCATTCAATTAGCTAATAAATTAGAAGAATTAAACGTTTTGCGTCGTACGATTGAATCGAACGTTTTAGAACAAGCGATGCTTCAAGCACAAGAAGAAATTCAAAAAGATTATCCTTTTTTAATCGTCCAAGGACACAATTGGCACCAAGGAGTTGTCGGTATTGTCGCTGGACGATTAAAAGAACGTTATAATTTACCATCTTTCGTCCTTTCGATAGAAAATGAAGACGTGAAAGGTTCTTGTCGTTCTGTCCCCGGCGTTGATTGTGGCAATATTGTTATTCAAGCATTAAATAAAGGCATCTTGTCAAGGGGAGGGGGGCATCCCATGGCGGCCGGTTTTTCATTAGAAAAATCAAAGATCAAAGATTTTGAAAGGTTTTTGTTTGAATTTATTTCAAAAAGTTCGATGACAACCGATTCTCAGTCTTTATTAAAAATAGACGGGATTATCGATATTATGGGGGCTCAAACAAGTATTTTGGAAAAGCTCTATTTACTTGAACCGTATGGAGAAAGGAACCCTGAACCCTGTTTTGTTATTCCAAATGTTTCTATTGCAAAAACGATTTTGACTAAAAATGGGCACATTATTTGCAAACTTATTGGAGAAAAAGGAGGCTATCTAGACGCTTTATCTTTTCGGTCGGCTAATACAGAACTTGGACATAATCTATTGACCGCAAAAAAAGAAGACTTATTTCATATGGCGGGACGCATTAAACTAGACCCTTGGAATGGACAAAATAAAGTACAATTGTTTATTGAAGACGTTGCTTTTTCAAAAAAAGGATAAAAAACAAACGGTTGTAAACAACTTTTTTATAATTTTTATTGTTTTTTTGTTATTTAATTTTGATATTCCGATTTCACCTTTATCCCCTTTTTCTTTACTTGTCTTTACCCAAAAATGGGCGTTTTATTGAGGTTAGAAAAAAATAATCACTATTTTTTATAAAAAAACTTGCTATTTTTTTTGAAAACATGTATACATATCTGTACTTCAAAACGATGACCCCATCGTCTAGAGGCCTAGGACATCGCCCTTTCACGGCGGTAACGAGGGTTCGACTCCCTCTGGGGTCGCCAAAAAATCATTATATTTCAATATGTTATTATTCTATTTTGCGCAATTATTTGTTATTTTTTGTCGTTGTAATATAAGGATTATTTTTCGTCAGAATATTTTTAATCCATTTCATTATAAAGCTTTAGAATTTTCTTTCCAACCATTTGAATACAAAAGGCGTACTTGCTCCTTTAAAAAAGGTTGCATTATGGTTTTCTTTATCCAAAAAATAAATTTCTTTGTCTTGAACAGAAGCCAAGTCAAATAATTTTTGTCCATAATGAAGTGGGATAAGTTTGTCTTTCTTGCTATGTATAATTAACAAAGGCGCATTAATTTTTTGAATATATTCATCCGAGGGGAAATGATTTTTCAATACAAATCGAGCAAAGGGTACTGGTAATTCTTGCACTTCTTGATATAAAGAAGCAAAAGGAGCTATTAAAATGATACCATCAACAGAACGATGTTGGGTCAATCCCAGAGCAACACTTGATCCAAAAGAATAACCAAAAGAAATAATTTTTTGATGCCCTTGTGATTTTAAAAAATTATAGGCATGCGATGCATCAGAAAAAACTTTTTCTTGAGAAATTTCCCCTTCAACTTCAGCAAACCCACGATATTCCATCATTAAAACGGGGTATCCTTCTTTAACAAAAAAATTTAACTGTTCCGCAAAAAAAGCAATTTGTCCCGTATTCCCATGGAAAAACAACAAAGCTGGTTTTTCTTTTTTCCCCTGAGCATACCAAATTCGAATAGAAACACCATCGTCTGATCGGATAAAATCTTCATGAAATTCTTGGAAACCAAGCATCAAAGGGGAGATATATTTTTTATCAGGATGAAAAATTAAATAGTTTTGTAATCCATACAATGCGCCTAAATACACACAAAAAGCAAATAAAGCAGATAAAAATATCTTATATTTCTTTCGCACAAATGCACCTTTTATCAAATTTTATTCACTGAATATACCACGGATTTTTAATCACGACAAGTAAGATTGAACGGGAACACCCACCAAGCCCAACAACGAACGGAAAAGTAATCTTGAGTTAATAATAGATATTGTTCTTAATACAGGAAGATTGAACATGCAACGCATTTCTAGACATTTTTGGCGCCCAAGCCAAATTTTTCTAAAATATGGCGGATGGAGTAGGATTCGAACCTACGGAGGGTTGCCCCTCAACGGTTTTCAAGACCGCCGCAATCGACCACTCTGCCATCCATCCGTCTTGTGTTGCACTCTTTCGAATAAACGAGAACTCTTGTAATATAAAAAAAATAAAAAAGCAAGTAGAAAAATTATTAAAACTTATTTATAGTACCAAAGATGATAAAGGAGTTTATATTGAAATACAAATACGCATTTTTTATTTTTATGTTTTTAGGAGCATGCCAATCCCCACAAGCCAACAATGGTTTTGAAGCTTGGAAAGAAAGCTTTGCAAGCTATGCGCTTACGCAAAATATTTCCCAAGATACCATTGAAGCATACGTAACTCCTTTACAAAAATTAGAACACGTCATATCAAGTGACAAAAAACAACCAGAATTTCAATTATCTTGGACAAAATATATTCAATCACGCCTTTCTGAAGAACGGATCAAAACTGGGCAAAAAATACTTCAAGAATACAAAAAAGAACTTATAAAAACACAAGAAAAATACCACGTTCCTGCACATATTTTAGTCGCTTTTTGGGGGTTAGAGACAAACTATGGTCAAATAAAAGGCAACGTAGATGTTCTAAATGCCTTAGCAACCCTTGCATACGACCAACGACGTTCCAAATTTTTTACACACCAATTAATTGTTTTGCTT
>CAZXTR010000016.1:5037-10726 GCA_964643615.1 uncultured Lactobacillales bacterium
CTGGCACAAAATTGATTTTTCAAAACGTTATTCATTGTTAGAGTGGGAAAAAATGGGCGTTCAATTAAAAAGAAAAAAGAAATTATCCCCCTTCGAACAAAAAATGACAGCTCGTTTGATTTTACCTGCAGGGAGCAATGGAAATGCATTTCTTGTTTACAAAAATTTTGAAGTCATAAAAAAATGGAATAACTCTGATTTTTATGCGCTCAGCGTTTCTTTGCTGTCAGACTCCATTCGAAGTGGACGGCCCTTTCATATGCCTTATGAAGAACAAAGCATTAAACATGAGGAAATAAAAAGCGTTCAAGAAAAACTTGTTCAATTAAACTATTATACCAACACGCCAGATGGAATTATGGGAAGCAAAACAAAGGAATCAATTCAAACATATCAAAAGCAAAATAACTTAATCCCAGATGGCTATTTATCAAAAGAATTACTTGAAAAAATTTTAAAATAATGTAAAACAAACATATAACAATATCAAAAAGGAAATCTTTATGAAAACATTTGCATTTACAGCTCTTATCGCTCTTACGAGCATGATCTTTGCTTGCACAGACAACGGCATTTTATTAAGGTCATCTGGAAATAGCTATGTTTCCAACGACGACAGTAACGGTATTTATAAAATCGGCACACCTTATCAAGTTGGGGATATTTGGTATTATCCAAAAGAAGAAGAAAATTATAAAGAAGTTGGCATCGCTTCATGGTATGGGGCTGATTTTCACAAAGGGACAACTGCAAATGGCGAAATATACGACATGCATTGTTTAACTGCCGCACACAGAACTCTTCCTTTGCCCTCCGTTGCAAAGATAACAAACTTGGAAAATGGGAAAAGCGTCATTGTCCGTATCAATGATCGAGGACCATTCGTTAACAACAGAATAATTGATGTTTCTCAAACCGCCGCAGAAGTTTTGGGGTTCAAAGACCGAGGAACAGCGAAAGTACGTGTGGAATTAATGAAAGAAGAAAGTGAAAAATTAAAAAAGGAAATTCTTGACAATGGGGGAAAAATTGTCAGTGGTCCACCTTTGTCCGAAGCCCCAGAAGAAACGACCATTCAAACACTCGACACTCCAATTCCACTGGCGAATTCAGCCCCCCTTGAAGAACAACCTTTGACAGTATCAAAAAACAACGAAGTTATGCCATTTGGTGTATCTCCAAAAGGTTATTTTGTGCAAGCAGGAGCATTTTCAAATATCGAAAATGCAGAACGTTTAAAATCTCAATTGTCTGACTTTGGACGTGCTGAAATTTTTGAAAAAACAATTCAAGATACTGTTTTATTCCGTGTGCGTATCGGACCTTTTGAAACACCAGAGAAAACAATAGAAATTATCGATAAATTAGAAAGTTCCGGCTTTGAAGGGGCTCGTTTGGTAGAAGAAAAATAACCCCTTCTACTTTGGCTTGTTAAAAAAGGATAAAAATAATGAAAAAGAATATCTTTAGATTGGTTTTGTGTACTTGTTTGATGGCTTTTCAGACCATTTATGCCGAAGAAGTATTTACAACAAAAGCAACGCATGCATATTTGATCGATTATCATACAAACACCGTTCTTTTCGACAAAAACGGAGATAGTTTAATGCCTCCGGCTTCAATGAGTAAACTTATGACTGTTTACATTGTTCTTGATAAAATTAAAAAAGGACAACTCTCTTTAGATGAAGAGTTCACCGTCAGTGAAAATGCATGGCGCAAAGGAGGCGGGAAAAGTGGCGGTTCAACAATGTTCCTTAGCCCAAAAACAAAAGTCAAAGTTAAAGATTTGCTCAAAGGCATTATTGTTCAATCGGGAAACGATGCATGCATTGTGGTGGCCGAAAATATTGCAGGTTCAGAAGAAAATTTTGCCAAAGAAATGAATTTGAAAGCCCGTGAAATAGGGCTAGATAAAAGTACTTTTCAAAATGCGACAGGACTAACAGATGAAGGACATTTAATGACCCCTAAAGAACTCGCATTTCTTGCAAAAAAAATTATTCAGGATTTTCCAGAATTTTATACTATTTATAGCGAAAAAAGCTTTACGTACAACAAAATCAAACAAGAAAACAGAAATCCACTATTATATAGCATGCCTAATCAAACCGATGGTTTAAAAACTGGACATACAGCTAAATCAGGGTATGGATTAACCGCGTCTGTACAAAGTGTTGATAAAAAAAGAAGATTGATTTTAGTTGTCAATGGATTAAAAAGCATGAAAGAAAGAGGTATAGAGACAAAAAAAATATTGGATTGGGGACTTCGCGAATTCGATAATTACACTCCGTTTAAGGCAGGGGATAACATTGAAAAGATCCCTGTTTGGCTTGGAAAAACGGAAACGGTTAATGCGACTTTGGAAAAAGATGCTTTATTCACTGCCGGACGATTAAATTATTTAAAAAAAGAAATCAAAATCATTTACGATTCTCCGATCAGAGCCCCCATAAAGAAAGGACAAAAGTTAGGAATTTTGCGCATTTCTATTCCAAATGAAGGAGTGTATGATTTTTCTTTAGTTGCAAATGAAGACATTCAAAAAATGGGCTATTTTGGCAAATTAAAAACAGCTATTTTTTATTTACTGTCAATTCATCCAACGGGCACCTGATATGAAACAAAAAAAAGGATTGTTTATTACATTAGAAGGATGTGATGGGGCAGGGAAAAGCACCCAGGTTAAATTGCTTGATACATTTTTGACCAATCAAAATATAGCACATATTTTAACACGTGAACCTGGAGGATCCGAAGGAGCAGAAGAAATCAGAAAAATTTTGTCAACAGGAACTTGTGAAAAATGGGACGCTGTTTCGGAAACTCTATTATTTTCTGCCGCACGCCGTTCTCATCTTGTAAACACAATTTGGCCTGCATTAAAGCAAGACAAGTGGGTCATTTCAGACCGTTTTTCGGATTCAACATTAGCTTATCAAGGTTATGGACGCACGAACAACAACCCACTTTCATTAAAAGATTTAAACTATCTTTACGCGTTTATTGCGGGCGATTTCAACCCAGATTTAACTTTCATTTTAGATATTTCGCCAGAAATTGGATTAACACGAGCAAAACAACGTGGAGAAAAAGACAGATTTGAAAAAATGGATATGACGTTCCATCAAAATTTAAGGAATGGATTTTTAAAAATTGCTCAAACGAATCCACAACGTTATCACATTATTGATGCGAATTTTCCACCAGAAATTATCCACAGTCGCATTGTCAATATCCTTAATAATTTTATTCAAAAGTAATAAGAAAAAAAATGCAACAAGAACAAGCTTTCTCGCAACTTAAAAATATATTTGAATCCGGAAATCTAGCTGGTTCATGGTTAATTTATGGCCCAAAAGGGGTCGGGAAAAAGGAATTGATTCAAAAATTTTGTGGCTTCTTACTTACCGGAACTGAAACACCTTTATCATTTCACAGCGATTTAAAATGGATCGAAAAAGATTATACCGAAGCAGAAAAAAAAGAAATTATCAAAATACTAGATTCTGGAAACACTTTGGATATCAATGAAAAAAGGGCAAAAAAAACAGAAATTACAATTGACGATATTCGAAAAGGCATTCAATTTTTATCGTTGACTTCTGCCACAAATAAATGGCGGATTTTAGTCATCGACACTGGAGATGACATGAATTTGAATGCTGCTAACGCATTGTTAAAAATTTTGGAAGAACCTCCCCAAAAAACGGTTATTTTTATTCTTAGTAATAATATTGGGAAGCTGCTATCTACAATAAAATCAAGATGTCGTACCATCCATTTAAACCCTTTGGCACCACAATATACCGGCGACAAAAAAGATAAAGTAATAGATGAACTTTATGAAGGATGTAATTATAAAAAAACAACTTTAATTAAAAATGAAGCAGAAGAAATTTACCATAAAATGGAAAATTTATTACATCCTCCCATGGATATTTCTGCTATTTTTTCTTTTGCCGATAATATTGTAAAAGACTTTGAGAAATTTTCAATTATTCATGAATGTTTAGCTCTTTTCTTGTTAAAAAAAGCAAAATCAGAATTTTCATCAAAAAGAGCGCTCGATCCCATCTTTGATTTATGGGATGAAATTGAACAAACGTTTAGAGAATTAGACAGTTTATCTTTGGATAAAAAAGGCACTCTCATTTCTGTTTTAATAAAAATAGGAAACTTATCATGATTATAGACAGTCATTGCCATTTAGAATTAGAAACATACGCAGACGATTTAGATAACGTCATTAAGCGCGCGCAAAATGAAGGAGTTGGCATTATATTGGACGTTGCAACAGATAAACAAAGCTATCCCGAATTGATTGCTTTGTTGGAAAAATATCCTTTTATCTTTGGTGCTTTTGGGATTCATCCCAATTCGATTGACGTAGATAATATGATTTCTGCTCAAGAGCTGTTGCAAATGATACATCATCTTAAAATTATTGGGGTAGGGGAAACAGGATTGGATTATCACTATGAAACGATCGATAGGAAATATCAACAAGAATCATTTCGAATACATATTGAAGTCTCCCGACAAAGCAATTTACCTTTAATCATCCATACACGTAAAGCCGACAATGATTTAATCGGTATTTTAAAAGAAGAAATGCTTTATAAACCCTTTGGAGCGATGATTCATTGTTTTTCTTCTTCAGAACAAGTGGCAAAAACAGCGCTTGATTTTGGAATGTACCTTTCTTTATCTGGCATTATAACTTTTCAAAAATCAATCGCATTACAAGAAATAGTAAAAAAAATTCCCCTTACATCATTATTAATTGAAACAGATTCTCCTTATCTGGCACCAACACCTTACCGAGGCAAAAAAAATGAACCTTATATGCTGAGGGAAGTTTTTAAAAAACTAGCATTGATTAAAAACGTTCCAGAGGATGTACTTATGGAAACATTAAAACAAAACTTTTTCACCCTTTTTCATCAACGCTTGGATAAGGATTTATTTCAATGAAGGGCATTATTTTAGGGTGTGGTTCATCGATGGGCGTTCCATCTGTAGCAAGGGGATTTATGAAATGTGACCCAAACAACAAAAAAAATAAACGCACTCGTTCGTCTTTATTGCTACAAAAAGATGGGGTTTCTATTCTTTTTGATACCCCTCCCGAAATCAGACTGCAACTTTTTAATTCTGGGTTTCCACCCATTCAAAGCGTTATTTATACACACATGCATGCAGACCATACTGCAGGCATCAATGATATTAAACCTTGTCCTATGAAACCACCCATGCCTGTTTATATCAACAAAAATGATAAAAAAGATTTTAACAAAAGATTCGATTATTTAATTGCAAATTCTCAAAAAAAAGAAAGCTATTCTTCTGGTTTGGATGTACATCTGATCACACCGAATAAATATTTTACCATTGGCCCTTTTACGATTTTACCTTTATTACAAAAACATGGGCAAGGGCAAAGCCTTGGGTTTCGAATTGATGATTTTGCTTATAACACCGATGTCGAAAGCATTCAAAATATAGATGCTTTAAAGGGAATTCACACATGGGTTTTGGGCTGTACAACGATTTCGGAGAATCCAAATCACCTTTATTTGGAAAAGGCACTAGAATGGATTCACATCATTCGCCCTAAACGTGTTTTTTTAACCCATATGGGGGCAAGAATGGATTATCAAACACTTTGTAATACACTGCCTCG
>CAZXTR010000016.1:10826-17383 GCA_964643615.1 uncultured Lactobacillales bacterium
CGTAAAACATCTCCACTGGTTTGAACATTTACAGCAACACGTGATAAATAATCTAAAATCACGTTCACTCTGTTCCGTTTCATAGCCATTGTATAACCAGCAAGACCACCGATAGACAATACACCGATGATGGCTAAAACACCCAACATTTCAATCATAGAACGACCCGATTCATTTTTTTTCATTTTCTTTATTCCTTATAAAAAAATCCACAAAAGGAAAAAACTCTCCCTTTGTGGATTTTATTCCACTTTCAACAAAATATTGACTTCTGCGACGACACCCGCCACTTTTGAAAAAGACTTTCATAATTGAAACGCCTCCCAATTTCGTGCTAAAACTAGCATACATTTTGGAACAAATCAAGCATAAAAATCATCCTAGCAAGTCGTTTTAAATGCCAAAAACGAAGAATAAAAAAGTTATAGACGTGTATTCTTTTCATAAAAAACCCCCATCCAAAAAGGACAGGGGTTAATTTTACACAAAATAGCTTCAAAAACTATGTTGATGATCCTTGTTGGTATACAATGCTGGTTCCAGCATTACCAGTGGAAGAATCATAAACTGGGGAATTAGAAGCTATTCCTACGCGATCTGACAAAGCTCTACCCAAATCAGCATCCGAATAAGTTATAGTAATTGTAGCTACTCCAGTAGCACCTACAACTGCAGCAGTCATCCCAGTAGTCCCCGTTGGCAAAGATCTACCGTCTAATAGCTTGTCACAATCATCAGAATCATCTACTCCCCTTGATGCATTTCCACTTGATTGTATAGCAATTGCACAGTTAGCAGCATAATCAATAATACCATTAACTTTGTTCCGTTTCATAGCCATTGTATAGCCGGCAAGACCACCGATAGACAATACACCGATGATGGCCAAAACGCCCAACATTTCAATCATAGAACGACCTGATTCATATTTTTTCATTTTTCTTTATCCTTTTGTTGAATTTAAGTTGTTAAAAATCAGCCTAGGGCTGACAGGCAAGGCAAAGGACAACCCTTGCCTTGGTTTTCTTTCTGTTTCTTGTTTAAAACAGACAAGATGCACACAAAAATCACCTTTCACAAAAAGATGATTTCTTACTTGCATAGCATATGAATGAACCAGGGTCACGGTGTGAAGCACAAAAAAGCCAATCTGCCCCAGTGTTTTTGAACCACGGATCCAAATCTGTTTAGGCGCCTTTTTACACACCAACTTATACATGGTATAAATTTAATCCTTTTTCATTCTCTTTTTCGTATTAGTCTGTAGTCTTAATATAATGGCAGTATATAAAAACAATAGTTAATAGCAAGTAAATTTTTTAAAAAATTACTTTTTTATAATGGGGCCTTTTTTGTCATTAATAAATCCAAAATTCGGCTTATTTCCGCCTTTATTTGACGTCTATCCAATACAGAATCCACCATACCATGATCCATTAAATATTCGGATGTTTGAAAATTTTCCGGTAAAATTTCACGAACTGTTTGTTCAATGACTCGGCGACCAGCAAAAGCAATCATCGCATCTGGTTCTGCTAATGTGATATCGCCCAACATAGCAAATGAAGCCGTCACACCGCCAGCCGTCGGATTCGTTAAAACAGTAACATAAGGCAATCGTTTATCTTTTAATTGACGAATCGCCAATGTCGTCCGAGGCATCTGCATTAAAGACAAAATGCCTTCTTGCATTCTCGCTCCACCAGAGGCAGAAACAATAATTAACGCCGACTCTTGTAAAATTGCTAAATTAGATGCTGTTATAATAGCTTCACCAACCGCCGTTCCCATAGAACCGCCCATAAATGCAAAATCAAAAACAACCACTATTGATGGATGTGTGCCAATTAAACCTTGCGCCACAACAACCGCATCCGATTGCTTTGTTTTCTTTTTGGCTTCTTTTAACCTATCAGAGTATTTCTTTAAATCTGAAAATTCCAAAGGGTCAACTTTAGTTTCGGGCAATTGAATAAGCGTATATTCAGCGTCATCAAATAACAATCCCAATCGCTTCAATGGCGCCAAACGAAAGTGATAAGCACAATTAGGGCAAATTTGACAATTGTCCTCTAACTCTTTATGAAATATCATTTTTTTGCAATGCGGACAGCCCACCCAAAGATTGTCAGGAATGTCTTTTTGCGGGACAAGCTTTCTTATTTTTGGGCGCACATAGTTTGTCAACCAGTTCATAAAAGACCTTTATTTCTTTGCATTAATGCGTTGTTTTAAAGGTTTTCCAGCTTTGAAGAAAGGAACTGTTTTTGAACCTACAGCCACAGCTGCGCCCGTTTTTGGATTGCGCGCTTTCCTGGGGCAACGTTGGCGGACACTAAACACTCCAAAACCACGTAATTCAACACGATTTCCCTCCGCTAAAGCTTTTGTAATTTCATCGAAAATTGTTGAAACAATGCGTTCCGCATCTGTTTTATAAAGATGGGGGTTCAATTTTGCGATTTGTGCAATTAATTCTGTTCTTGTCATGTTTTTCATCCTTCCTATAAATAACCATCTTTTATGAAATACCACAATCCATTACAAAAGTCAAATAGAATCGTCTTGTAAATAAATTATGTAAGAGCGCTTATTACAATTTGCTATCTTTTAATAATGCAGGATTTAACAAAAATCCAATGATATGATAGGTGAGGGTGTAGTATACATATCTTGCAGTGAATTCTGAGATTTTCTAAGCCAGTCCACATAACAGGCATATAAATTACAAAAAGCAACCAAAGAACAGGGCCAGTGTCGCTCTAAGCGTCAGGACTTATTAAGTTTCTTGTAGAAAACTATCAGGCAAGTGGATTAGCATTTTGTTTTCACGCTGTCTTTACATTTAAAAACTTTTATAATTTCAAAAACACAAAGTTGCTTGGATAAAAGCGACGTAATTGTTTTCATAGATAAAACCGAATAATTATTCACAAAGTTATCCACAAGCTTTTATATACGTTATATAACTGTTTGAAAAATAAAAATAAAACTATTTTTTTTGATAGGGTAGCCTTACATCTTTTTGTCGCATAATTTATATTATGTATAGTTTGATATATAGAAAAAGGAAACAAAGGAAAAGATGCGGTCTTCCCGGTTTTTATATAATGGCTTATAGATGAGATTATGATTACGCTTTAATAAAACATTATCTTTGAAACAATCAACGCCACAACGATCCCAGCTATATCTGCAACAATTCCAGCAGATAGAGCATGCCGAAAGTGCGTCACGCCTACAGCGCCGAAATAAACAGACAAAACATAAAATGTTGTTTCAGAACTCCCTAACATAACCGCAGCTGTTTTTGTTAATGGGGAATCAGGACCATTTGCAGATGCTAACTCGGCAAAAATACCCCTTGCCCCACTCCCCGACAAAGAACGTGTAATTGCCAAAGGAATTAAATCTGGGGAAATACCTGCCCACAATAAAAATGGCCCTAAAGCTTCGGCCAACATATCAATTGCACCGCTTGCTCGAAACATAGCAACAGCAACCATCATTGCCACTAAATAAGGAATGATCTTAACCGAAATATTAAAGCCTTCCTTCGCTCCATCAACAAACGTTTCATAAACTGGAACTCTCTTGTAAGCACCATACAGCAAAAAAAAGCATACCAAACACGGAACAATACCCGACGCAATCATGGGAAACAGAGATTCCGTCATTTTTTCCCTCCATCATCTGGCGATATTTTAATTAGCACCTTCACAAAAGCAACACCTATAATCAAAGCCAAAAAAGTAGTGATGATTGTCGGTAATATTACTTCTGTTGCTGTTGTTCCTCCCAAAGATGATAAAATAGCAATCACTGTAATTGGCAAAATTTGGACGCCCGCCGTATTGATGGTTAAAAAAGTGCACATACTGTCACTTGCTTCTTTTTTATCTTTGTTCGGATTTAATTTTTGTAAACCCTCCATAGCCTTAATGCCAAATGGAGTCGCGGCATTACCTAACCCCAAAGCATTGGCAGATATGTTCATCGCAATATCAGCTTGCACAGGGTGCTTTTGGGGAATTTTTGGAAACAATAACCGAATAATTGGCGATAACGCCCTGGCAAGCAAGGCCATTAAACCAGCTTTTTGTGCAACGTGCACTAAACCTAACCAAAAAGCCATAATACCAATTAATCCTAAAGAAATTGTCACCGCTTGTTCGCATGACGAAAGTATTGCATCAGAAACCTTATCTATCGTATTGTTAAATAAAGATATTAAAACAGAAGATACAATAAAAAACAACCAAATATAATTAATCAATTGCCTTCCCTTTTCTTATGTGTTAATTTGAATTATATGCATAAAAGATAAACACTTTATTAAAAGGTATTTTATGACAATCGCATTAACAGAACAAAGTGATCCATCATTTGAAAAAATCGATTCTTTAAGTACTTTGGAAATTGTGAAGACGATAAATAATGAAGATAAAAAGATTGCCTTTGCAATTGAAAAAGAATTACCTCAAATTGCCAAAGCTATAGATTTGATGACGAAAACCATTCAAAATGGGGGGAGAATTGCCTATTTTGGGGCCGGAACAAGTGGAAGATTAGGCGTTTTAGACGCTTCTGAATGTCCCGTCACTTTTGGAGTTGATAAAAATTTATTCCAAGGATTCATCGCCGGTGGAGATAAAGCTCTTCGTACAAGCATTGAAAATGCTGAAGATTCTTTGTTCGAAGCAGATAAAGATTTTAAAACTTTTGCACCATCTACACACGATGTCATTATTGGAATTTCCGCCAGTGGAAATGCCCCCTACGTCGTAGAGGTTTTAAGAAAAGCAAAAATGGAGGAAATACAGACTATCGGGATTTCTTCAAACCCATCCGCTTTGATTAAAAGCGTATCTAACATTTTTATTAATCCAATAATTGGCCCGGAGATTATTACAGGTTCGTCCAGAATGAAATCAGGAACTGCACAAAAAATGATTTTAAATATGTTATCTACAAGCGTGATGATAAAAACTGGGAAAACTTATAAAAACTATATGATTAACCTAAACGTCTCCAATGAAAAACTACAAAATAGAGCTATTCGAATTGTTTCTGAAATTTTGAAAATATCAAAAAAACAAGCTCTTCTAATGTTGGAAAAAAGTCAATGGAACGTTAAATTAGTTTGTATGGGCACAGACAAAAACCACCCCATTGAAAAAACGAATGATCCATTATTAAAAGAACAAAATCTAAAAACAATCATCCGCCATCAAGATTAGTTTTTAATCCTCCTGTTTTTTCTCCGGCTTGAATTGAGCCATATATAAAGAACGATATGCTCCTTTTTCTTCTTTCATTAAAGAATGATGAGTCCCCTCCTCCACAATTTCACCTTCATTCAACACGACAATCTTATCTGCATTCTGAACTGTCGACAAACGGTGTGCAATCACAAAAACAGTCCGATCAACCATCAAATTATCAATTGCACGTTGTACAACCGCTTCGGATTTATTATCCAAAGCCGAAGTTGCTTCATCCAAAATAACAATCGGAGCATTTTTTAAAAAAGCACGAGCAATCGCAATACGTTGTTTTTGACCTCCAGAAAGTAAAGTTCCTCGTTCTCCAATGTTCGTCAAAAGGCCATCTTTTAAACCATGAACAAATTCATCTAAACACGCCGATTTTAAAGCAACATCAATCTCTTCTTGCGAGGCATCTGGATTTCCCAACAAAACGTTATCTAAAATCGTCCCAGAAAATAAAAAGTTATCTTGAAAAACAATTGCAATATTGCGCCGTAAAGATTCCAACGTTAAATCACGAACATCAATACCATCAATTAAAACACCGCCCCGTGACACATCATAAAAACGCGGGATAAGATTAACAATAGTCGTTTTTCCTCCACCAGAATTGCCAACGAAAGCAATTCGCTCCCCCTTTTTTAAATGCAAGTTGATATTTTTCAAAACGGGCAGACCTTCTTTATATTCAAAATCAACATTTTTAAAGGTAATTTCCTTATTCAACCCCCTTAATTCAAGCGCATCTGGTTTATCTTTGATAGAAGGCTTGGTTTCTAAAATTTCAAAAATACGATCAATCGCCATAAAAGAAAGCTGAACCGAAGCAAAGTTCTTACCTATTGTTTTTACTGGAGTGTAGAGCATTAATAATGCCGTAATAAATGCAACGAAATCACCAACCGTTATTTGCCCAGAACGAATTAAAATACTACCAAAACCAATAACTGAAGCAATTCCAACGGAAATAATAATGTGCATCATTGGGGATAACCAGGCCGTCCTTTGCACTTGTTTAATAGCTAAACGAAATAAATTCTTCAAAACATCCTGGAAAACACGACACTGATGCTTTTGCAAATTATAAGAAATTATCGTTTTATTTCCAGCACAAGTTTCATTTAATGCAGTAATCGCAGCTCCACCGGCAATAACACTTTTAGAAATTACTTCTTCAATTTTTTTTCGGATTTTTGTCAAGGGATAAAGCGCGAACAATAAAACAAAAATTGCGATAATTGCCAATTGCCAAGAAACATAGATTAAAACGACAATCAAAGAAAGGGA
>CAZXTR010000017.1:0-17158 GCA_964643615.1 uncultured Lactobacillales bacterium
TAGGAAATATACGGATATTTAACGATTAAAATATTAAAAATGTAAAAAATTCCCTGTTAATTCCCTGATAACAGGGAATTTGATTAAACTTCTTTAGTAAGCTTAACACCGTTTAAGTTTTCTACTCCACCAATAAATCCGCCACTTTTTACAAGTTGGCGGTTTTTTTAATTTTAGCTCAGTAAACATATAGTAAACAACTCGACATAATAAAACATCTCCTATAAATTGTTCTTATAAAGAGTATTTATCGAAATTGATTGAAAAATATTAAATTATGTAAAAATTATAATTTTTTATTTAGTATTTAAGAACTCAACAATTCTTTTATCTATGATGACATCAGATTCATCAATTCTTTTAGTGATGTGTATATCTTCTTTTTTTCTGGTTCTGCTTAACGCAACATATAACTGACCAGAAGCAAATGCTCCTCTGTTTATATCCACAATAACTTTATCTAATGTTTTCCCTTGTGCCTTATGAATGGTTAAGGCATATCCCAATTGAACTGGAAACTGAATAAATGAACCAATTTCTTTTTCTTCTACTTTTCCAGTATCTCTGTCATAATCATATTGATAATTCTTCCATTCTTCCCTTTTGACAACAACACTATCACCAGATTTAAGGATTTTAATTGTAATAGAATCATCTTCTAATGCTTCTATAATACCACTTGTTCCATTGATCCATACAGAACCATTATTCTTATTAAAGATGACCAAAGCACCAACTTTTAATGTTAAAACCCTTGGAGCAGGACAATATTTTGCTTCATCAAATGTGCCTTTGGTTTGGCAAATATAGGTTTTAATTGGAGAATCTATTGCTCCTAATCTCTTTTGGTTGATATTTTCTGCTACTGATTTATAGGGAGTAATAGTAATTGCTGTATCCAATATATGCTCGTCTGTTATCTTACATGTATTAAAATATTCAACCGCTGATTCAATGTCTTGGTCTTTTCTTATTTTAATCAAGTTATGCAACAGTTCCTTATCCAATTGCCTATAAACCTTGGTTAATCCAATTTTCTTAAAATCTCCTGTTTTATAAGCATCAGAATCAAAGAAATATGGTATTTTGTGCCCATAGGTTTGTTTAAAGACCTCATAAGTGTTGGATTTGATAACAGGGGGTAATTGGCATAAATCACCAATCAATAACATTTGTAATCCACCAAATGGGTCTTGGTTGTTTTTAAGTTGTTTAGTAATTAAATCAATGGCATCCAACATATCTGGTCTGACCATAGATACTTCATCTATAATCAACAAATCTGTCTTGGTTAGAATAGATTTCAATTTTTTTCTTGGACTTTTAAGTATCTCATCCATAATAAAGAAATCAGACAATGGCAATTTGAATAGGGAATATTCAAAAAGTTTTGTTGAATTATCGGGAACACGCGACAAATACCAGCAAAAAGCAAGCGGACAAAATGGATATAGCAACAAAAAAAATTCATCAATTTGTACGAAAAGAAAATCCAAAAATTTGAAACGACATTCGCCAAAAAGCAAAACACATTGTGCGAATGAAACTGTTTGGAATTATTCCTTGTGGATGTTTTCATCAACAAGGGAATCAGCGTAAAGGAATCTTAAAAATTTTACCGTTTGTTCAAACGAAAATAAAACAGGGGGGGGGTTGAAAGTGAAATGAATTTTACTTACAGTCGGTTCTGGCAGTTGCCTTTATCCATTGACAAAAATCATATCAAAACAACTTTTGCTTGTTTATAACAAACTGATGATTTATTATCCTTTGTCAATACTGATGTTGTTTGGCATTAACGAAATTTTGGCAATATCTACGCCATAAGATGCTTCTAATATTGAAAAACTTTTGAAAGATGGCTTGAAATAAAAAGATTATTTAAAAAAGTATACGAGGAAAAAAAATGAACTTTCTTAAAACCAAAATTGACGGCGTTTACATTCTTGAGCCGCGTGTATTTGAAGATGAACGGGGTTATTTTTTTGAAAGTTATAATCAGGTGGATTTTAAAAAAAATGGCTTGAATTATCATTTTATCCAAGACAATCAGTCTAAATCTTCCTATGGCACCGTGCGAGGCATTCATTTTCAAAAAGCCCCGTATGCGCAGGCGAAGCTGGTGCGCGTTTTGCAAGGAACGGTATTGGACGTAGCAGTGGATTTGCGTTCAGGATCGACCACTTTTGGGCAACATATAGCGGTAGAATTATCGGCAGAGAATAAAAGGCAATTGCTTATTCCACGTGGCTTTGGACATGGTTTTTCTGTATTGAGCGAAACGGCAGAGTTTGCATATAAGTGCGACAACACTTATAATAAAACAAGTGAAGGGTCTGTAAAGTTTGATGATGTGGATTTAGGGATTGATTGGCGCATTAATATGGCAAAAGCATTGTTATCTGAAAAGGATACAAATGCACCCTCTTTCAAATCTTTTCGTAAAAATCCTGTGTTTTTTTATAAACGGGAGAAAACTCATGAATAAAACTTTAATCGCAGGTGCAAATAGTCAAATGGGAATGGAATTATATGGCTATCAGAAGCCTGTTTCGTCGTTTCTTAGATGCTTGCCGTATTCTTTCCTTCATCAGATTTTGTTTTACTTCCCTATCTGGAACAGAGGTAATAAATTTAAATCCAAAAGGCAATCTATTTATCAAAAAATGTTTTTATATTTCTTTTATCTCACAGATAGCATAAAAGCACATTTCAAGTGTGCAGTTTTTATTGACTTTTAAGGTGAAATAAAATACATTCTTTCTGAAATTACTCAAAGTAAAAGGAGATAAAATGGAAAAGTTTGTTATTGTCGGTGGTGGTGCCGCAGGAGCTAGCTGCGCAGCTAGGTTAAGAAGATTGAACGAAGATGCAGAAATCACAATTGTAGAAAAAACAAACGAAGTTTCTATTGCTAACTGTGGATTACCTTATTATGTTTCAGGTGTTATAAATGAAAGAGAAAAAATACTTGTTTCGACGCCGGAAAAATTTAAAGATTGGTTTCGCATTAGAGTCAAATTAAATACAGAAGTTAAAAAAATAGACCGAGCAAAAAAAACAATTAATTTGAGTGATGAAGAAACACTACCTTATGACAAACTGGTTTTAGCACAAGGGGCTAATCCGATTGTACCAGATTTTCCAGGGATGAGTCAGGAAAATGTGTTTTCGCTAAGAAATCTGAATGATGCCGATAAAATAAAAAAATATATTCAACAGACCAATGCTAAAAAAGCCGTTGTCGTCGGTGCCGGGTTTATTGGTTTGGAAATTGCTGAAAATCTTATTGAACTGGGATTGGATACCACAATTGTGGAATTAGCCGACCAAGTTCTTACAACTGTTGATAAGGAAATTGCCAAATTTGCTGAAAATGAAATAAAAGAACATGGAATTAATTTAATTTTATCCGATGGTGTCAAAGAATTTAATGGAAAACAACTGATTCTGACTTCCAGTGAAACAGTTGACTTTGATTTTGTTGTTATGGCCATAGGAGTTAAACCAGAGTTAACATTGGCGAAAGAGTGTGGCTTGGAAACGAACAAAGGTATTATTGTTAACGAGTGTATGCAGACAAGCGATGAACATATATATGCAGCCGGCGACATGGCTGAGGTGAAGGATTTGGTTTTTGGACAAAATACAATGTATCCTTTGGCCGGACCAGCAAATAAACAGGGAAGAATCATTGCTGACAATATTGGCGGATTAAAATCTATCTATAATGGTTCTTTAGGAGCTTCTGTGGTTAAAATATTTGGTTTAACCATTTCGAGCGTCGGCCATAATGAAAAGCAACTCATAAAAAATGAAATTCCTTATTTAAAAACATTTGCGTTCTCACGTTCTCATGCCGGATATTACCCAGATTCTTCACTTATTTTATTAAAATTAATATTCTCCGATACAGGAAAAATTTATGGTGCACAGGCTGTGGGGTATGCCGGTGTAGAAAAACGAATGGATATCATCAGCACAATTATGAGGAAAAGCGGAACGGTTCAGGATTTGGAGGAAAATGAAACATGCTATGCTCCACCTTATTCATCGGCAAAAGATCCTGTTAATATTTTGGGAATGAATGCCGATAATATTTTAAAGGGGTTGCTGAAACCGGCATATATGGAAGATTTGGACGATGCCTTTTTAATCGATGTCCGCCCTGAAATTTCATACAAAACGAGTACTATACCTGGAGCTGCGAACATTTCAATCACTGCTATACGCTCCAGAATAAATGAAGTCCCTAAAGATAAAAAAGTCATTTTGTTCTGTAGTACAGGTTATACAAGCTATTGTGCCTCCAGAATTTTGATTCAAAAAGGTTTTGATAATGTATATTCTTTGTGTGGTGGAATCGAATTATATAAGGAATTAAAAAAAAAGATAAACGTTGTTAAACAGATTCCCTCCCCAATTGAGAATTCTGCTATTGAAACAACTACAATCGATGCATCCGGGTTACAGTGTCCGGGTCCGATACTAAAGGTATCCAATGCTTTAGAACGGGCAGAAAATGGAAAAGTGTTTCAGGTCATTTCTACCGATAGAGGCTTCAAGCCAGATATTGAGGCTTGGTGTGAAACAACCGGAAATACGCTGCTAGATATTAAAACACAAGATAAGAAAATTATTGCCACAATACAGAAAGGGAGAAGCAACATGCCTATCGATAATGTACATCAGATAGCAAATTCGCCAAACGGTCAAACTATTGTTGTTTTTTCGAATGATTTGGATCGTGTATTCGCATCTTTTGTTATTGCAAATGGTGCAAAAGCCAGTGGGAAAAATGTCACGATGTTCTTTACCTTTTGGGGTCTAAATATTCTTCGGAAACCTAATGTCAAAACCAAAAAATGCTTTACAGATAAAATGTTTAGCATGATGATGCCCGGGGGTATAAATAAGTTGAGTTTATCCAAAATGAATATTGGTGGAATAGGTTCTTACATGATGAAATCCGTCATGAAAAATAAGAAAATTTCCAGTTTGCCTGAATTAATTGAACAGGCCCAAACAAGTGGAATTAAATTTATTGCCTGTAGTATGTCCATGGATGTTATGGGGATAAAACCAGAAGAGCTGATTGACGGCGTGGAAATCGGTGGCGTCGCCAAATATATTGCCACCACGAATAATGCCAATGCTAACTTGTTTATTTAAAAAGTTCAATTAAAAAACATTTATATGTTATCCAAACAAAATCGCGTTTGGAAGAAACCTTTATGAATTGGCAGGAATATTCGGTCGTTTCAAAAAAAGAAAGAGACCTATTGAAAATTTTTTCTTTCTTTTTTATTATAAACACTTTATTAATCTTTGTTTGAAAAGATGAAGTTATTGTGAATCGAGTAATTAGAGGGGAATATGTATTTGAAGCGCCTTTTTATTTGTTTGTTTTTGTTGATTACTCCTTTGAATGTTTTAGCGTCACTTTCAACCTTGGTTGCTGACGCACAAAGTGGTTATATTTTACAAGCTAAAAATGCTGACGCTTTGCAATATCCCGCATCCTTAACAAAAGTTATGACTCTTTACATTACTTTTGATGCCCTTGAACACGGACATATCAAAATGGACGATTTGTTGCCCATATCGAAGCATGCATCTAAACAACCAAAATCGAAACTAGGGCTTAAAGCGGGTTCTGTTATGACAGTCAAGGAAGCTATTTTAGCATTAATTGTCAAATCAGCCAATGATGCCGCTGTTGTTTTGGCCGAAGCTTTAGCTCCTTCGGAATCCGAATTTGCTGCTATGATGACAAGTGTTGCACATGACTTGGGATTAAAAGACACACACTTCAAAAATGCATCGGGGTTACATGACCCCGGACAAGTTAGTTCCGCCAGAGATATGGCTATTTTATCTATGGCTTTAATGAATCATTTTCCTCAATATTATCCTTTATTTTCCACAAAAAAATTTGAATTCAACGGAAAAAGTTATTATTCCCACAATTCGATTTTGCTTTATTACAAAGGGGCCGAAGGTCTTAAAACAGGGTTTGTGTTGGCTGTTGGATACAATCTTATTTCAACAGCACGCAGAAATAATCGGACTTTGGTTGGCGTAGTCCTCGGACAAAACACGGCTCAAAAAAGAGATCGTCAAATGCGGTCTTTATTAGACCAAGGGTTTAAAAAAATCACCAAAAAGCAAAAAGAATTAAAACTTGCCAGCGAAAATCCTTTATTTAAAAAAGCATATATTTCTCAAAAACACCGAGCTAAATACGAACCCATTTTAAAAAAGAATATCGCACAAACAAAATTGAAAGTTGCGGAATTGACCGCTACTGGGAATCGTTTGTTATTGGCATCTATTCCCTTACAAGCGTATGATGAAGAAGGTGTAAGCATAGAGCAAGGAGATTATTCTCCTGCAGATTGGAGCATCCAGATTGGAGCGTTTAAAAGCGAAACCAAAGCAAAAAAACAAGCATCTATGGCTCAAGAAATACTAGGCATTAAAACAACATCTATTCAATGGCCTACACATAAAAATTTGTTTAGATCAAGAGTGTCCGGCTTTGAGACAAAGGAAGATGCCGTTTCGGCTTGCGAAATTTTGAAATCAAGTGCCTTTCCTTGTCTTGCTATTGCACCACAAAAAAAAGTTCCTTAAATTAGATTTTACTTTTCATCTTGGATAAAAATGTTATAGTGAAGTCAAGGAAAGGATTTTAAAATGTTATCATGGTTTCAAAAACTCGGGTTTGCCTTGTTGCTTTTGCCCTTTTTATTGGTTGGATGCTCCTCAGATAAACACACCACATTGCCAGATAGAACTGTTAATGATTTATACAATAGCGCAATGGATAAAGCTCAAGAAAACGATTATAAAGAAGCTATCGTTTTGTTCGATGAAATTGAACGACAACATCCTTATTCTCCCTGGGCTCCAAAAGCTCAAATCATGTCTGCTTATATAAATTATTACAATGCAAAATATGATGATTCCATTTTAGTGTTGGACAGATTTTTGCGGTTTCATCCGGGACATAAGTATGCTCCTTATGCTTATTATTTAAAAGGATTGTGTTATTATGAACAAATTTCGGACATAACACGTGACCAAAAAATGACTGACATGGCAATGCAAACATTTCAACGATTGATAATGCTTTATCCACAAACTCCTTATGCCCAAAATGCGCAAAGAAAAGTTCTTTTAACTTATAATAATCTGGCAGGGAAAGAAATGGATATCGGACGGTATTATTTACAACAAAAACGTTACGCCCCTGCTTTAAACCGTTTTGCTGAAGTTATTCGTTCCTATCAAACGTCTATGTATACACAAGAAGCACTTTACCGTATGACAGAAGCCTATCTTGCTTTAGGATTAAAAAAAGAAGCTATTTTGGTTGCTTCAGTTTTGGGACATAATTATCAACGCTCTAAATGGTATAAAAAAGCATACGCCTTAATTAAAGAAAACACTTCTGTAAAAACGGAGTAGCTATGCTCACAAGTCTTTCTATCCGTAACGTCGTTTTAATTGAAAAATTAGATTTATCCTTTGAAAAAGGATTAAGCGTTTTTACGGGGGAAACAGGCGCAGGCAAATCTATTTTACTGGATGCTTTGTCTTTGTGCCTTGGTGCAAAGACAGACACCGGATTAATTCGATATGGTGCAGAACAATTATCTGTAACCGCCGAATTCGATGAGGATACCTTATCCTCTCTCTTACCTTTTTTTAAAGAACAAGGCATAGAAGTTGATTCTTCACTAATTTTACGGCGCATAATTACAAAAGAAGGGAAATCAAAAGTCTTTATCAATGACCAACCTGTTAGTCTTTCCTTATTGCGACAGATTGGCGAAAAATGCATTGAAATCCACGGCCAGTTTGCGAGTCATACATTGCTTGATTCTTCAACACATATTCACGTTTTAGACGCCTATGGGAAACTACAAAAAGAACAAAACGATTGTGCAGATGCTTACCGTTTATGGAAAGAAAAAAAAGAAGCAGTATTGCAGAAGGAAACTATCTTGGCAATGGCAAAGGAAGAAGAAAGTTACTTGAAGGAATCTTTGGAAGATTTGGAAAAACTTAATCCTAAAAAGGGGGAAGAAGAAGCCCTTTCAAAACAACGCACATCCTTAATGAATGCTGAGAAAATTACAGAAAGTTTAAACGTTGCGTATATGATTTTATCCAGTGGCAGTAGTCCAACTATTGAAAGCATGGTTCATTCCGTACAAAAAGAATTAGAAAAAGCATCCCAGTTAAGTGGTGGTTCTTTTGATAATATTTTGGATCGTTTTAATTCAATTTCCGAAGAATTGAATGAAACAGTTGAATTATTAGAATCAAAATCCACATCTTTTGAAGATCCTTCTTCCGAATTAGAGCAAATCGAAGACCGTTATTTTGCTCTTAAAAACTTGGCGCGTAAACATAGTTGTGAAGTAGACGATTTGCCAGATTTAACTATTTCCTTGCGCAGTCAATTGGATATGCTAAATAAAGGCGAAAATGAACTGGATGCTTTACGCGTCGAACAAGAAAAAATGCATTTATATTTTTTAAAAAAAGCAAAAGCGTTATCTTTAAAACGTAAAACGATAGCAGAAAAATTAGATAAAGCAATCACCGAAGAACTTCCAGCATTAAAACTTTCAAAAGCAAAATTCAAAACACTTATCAATGAATTATTAGAGTCTGATGCTTCTCCCAATGGGTTAGATCAAGTTACCTTTTGCGTCGCTACACATGCTGTTCCTTTTGCTCCTATTCATAAAATCGCATCAGGTGGAGAATTAGCTCGATTTATGTTGGTTTTAAAGGTAAACCTTGCACAAACAGAATCAAATGGCGTCATGATTTTTGATGAAGTAGATAGTGGCGTCGGAGGGGCAACTGCTTTTGCTGTTGGAGAAAGGTTGTTAAAGCTTGCAAAAAAATGTCAAGTACTTGTTGTGACACATTCTCCCCAAGTCGCGTCATTTGGCAATCATCACTTTCACGTTTCTAAAATAGACACCCAAAATGGAGTAGTTTCAACCAATGTCATGCTTTTGGATAAAGCTAATCAAATCGAAGAAATTGCACGCATGTTATCTGGAGCTCACATTACTCCTGCAGCACGTCAAGCGGCGCAAACATTGTTGGATAAATCATGATAAAATTACGTCACATTCCTGTTTCTTCTTTAACTGAAGAAGAAGCTTTACAAGAATTGCAAACCTTGGCAACAGAGTTAGCTCATCATGATCAAGCTTATTATCAAAAAGATATGCCCTTGTTAGCAGATTTTGAATACGATTCTTTAAAGCAAAGAAACGAAGCTATTGAACTCCGTTTCCCAAATCTTATTCTTGCGAATAGCCCTTCATTCAAAATTGGTTCAAAGGCCAGCGAAAACTTTGGAAAAGTCGAATATACGGTTCCTATGTTATCTTTGGCAAATATTTTTACATTACCAGATATTCACGAATTTACCGATAAAATTCGTCGCTTTTTAAACATGAGCGCTAATGAACCATTAGATTTTGTTGCCGAACCAAAAATTGACGGGCTTTCTTTTTCTGCGCTTTATCAAGATGGCGTTTTTGTTCGTGGAGCAACACGCGGAGATGGTGTTGTCGGTGAAGATATTACTGAAAATTTAAAAACCATCCGTGATTTTCCAAAACGTCTTGTCGGGAAAAACATCCCTACTCTTATTGAAATTCGTGGGGAAGTTTTTATGCGCAAAATTGATTTTTTAGAATTGAATAAAATTCAAGAAGAACAAGGTAAAAAGCCATTCGCCAACCCCAGAAATGCCGCAGCCGGCTCTTTACGACAGTTAAACCCCTCTGTCACAGAACAAAGAAAACTCAGTTTATTTGCCTATACTTATGGCGAAGTGAATAAGGAAACATGGTCTTCACAGTTCGAATTTTTGCACCTTGTTCAAGATTGGGGGGTCCCTATTAGCTCTAATATATCATGTTGTAAAAATGATACAGAATTAATGACATATTATATAAATATGGCTGAAAAGAGATCTTCTTTAGACTATGACATTGATGGGGTGATTTACAAAGTCAATCGGTTAGATTTACAAAAAAGATTAGGTTTTATTACCCGTTCACCTCGATGGGCTATTGCACATAAATTTCCAGCTCAACAAGCAAGCACCGTCATTCAAAATATACGTATACAGGTCGGTCGAACGGGTGTTTTAACTCCTGTTGCTGATTTAGAACCAGTCAATATTGGGGGTGTTTTGGTCAGCCATGCAACTTTACATAATTTAGATGAAATAGAACGCAAAGATATCCGTATCCACGATACAGTTATTATTCAACGTGCAGGAGATGTTATTCCCCAAGTCGTAGATGTGTTAAAAGAAAAACGACCTTTAGAAAATCACCCCTTTCATTTTCCAAAAATGTGTCCTGAATGTGGCAGTTTAGTTGTTCGAGAACAAAACGAAGTTGCACATTATTGCACAGGGGGACTTTTTTGTCCAAAACAAGTTGTGGAACGTTTAAAGCACTTTGTTTCTAGAGACGCGTTGAATATCGAAGGATTAGGCAATCGTAACATAGAAAATTTTTATCAGTGGGGATGGCTTAGCTCTCCTGTTGATATTTTTCATTTAGAAGAACGCTACAAAGAAACTTTATTAAAAACAGAAGGATGGGGAGAAAAGTCTGTTTCTAATTTATTTGAAGCTATCAGCAAATTGAGAAAAGGGGTTGTCTTTGATAAATTTATTTTCGCCTTAGGAATTCATCAAGTGGGACAAAGCTCTGCGAGACTCTTAGCCGAACACTTTATGACATTGGAAAATTTAACGGCTCAAATGAATTCATCGACAGCTTTTAACGAATTAATACACATTGATGGAATCGGTGAAGGTATCGCAACGGACATCGTTGATTTTTTCAAAGAATCACACAATCAACTATTATTAAATAAATTAGCATCTTTATTACCTATACAACCGGTTGAAAAAAATAAGAAAAAAACTCTTTTATCTGGGAAAACGGTTGTTTTTACGGGATCGTTAGATACAATGACTCGCCCTGAAGCAAAATCATTAGCGTTAAACGCTGGCGCAAAAGTATCCGATTCTATTTCTGCAAAAACAGATTATCTTATCGTTGGAAAAGATGCCGGAAATAAGGCAACTAAAACCGAAAAATTGGGCGTTAATGTACTGAATGAAAAAGATTTCATAAAGATGCTTGAAATTATTTAAATAATCGGTAGAATGGGGAAAGAAAAAAGAAAAAAGGGACTCAAATGGAGAACGATACAAAAAATCACAATCCAGTTGTTCGGCCGGAACAAAAAATAAAACCAGTAATCAATGAAAAGTCAAGAGAAATAAGCGCTCCTGAAAAAAAAAGTGCAGACTCAAAGTTGGACTGTGCAGAGCTTCCAAAATCACACACATTTCAACAAGCATTAAGTACAGACACCGATTCGAAAACAGTAAATGTTGATACGATTTCACAGCCTAATGAAAGTAAAAAAGAATCTACTACCCTAACCACTCCGCCCAATGTCGGCAGTGTTGGGACAAAACATTTAAAAAAAGCTGGATTGTACACTCCTGCACATGTTGGAGAAATGACTGAAGAAGAGGCTGAAAAAGAAATTTTAGAAGCACCTTCCGCTCGACAAACTCTTCAAGAGTTAATTATTGGACCAGAAGAAAAACAAGCCGAAGAAGAAGAAAAGAAAGAAGAATACCATTTCGACAAAGAAGCTTTTAAACGAAACCTAAAGAAAAATTGGGAAGATTTTAAAAAAATTTTCGTCGACCATCCCAAAATTGGACAAACGTTCCAAGCTTTTTGGATGTTAATGATGTCAGGCGTTTATGCTTGTGGGATTGTTTTCTTTACACTTTTTTTTGTGCTTTACTTTGCATTTACTCCCTTACTAAAAAAATACTTAACCTCCAAGGGATTGCCAGATGTCGATTTTACCATTACTTCAAACACGCTTTCTGAATTACATATTAAGGACATCAGCGACAAAAGTGGCCTTTTTTCTATTCAATCCTTACGATTACAATACGTCTTTACAAAGTTGTTGAAAGGACAAATTACTTTAGCCGAAATTGACACTTTGAACCTTTTTATCAAAGAAGATAAGGAAAAAGGATATGACCTTGCCGAAATTTTAGGGTTGTTTTTCAAATTGAATATCATGGATGCTAACAGCCTTATTAAAATTCAATCCTTACAGTTTAAAAATTCGAAGATTTATATCGGCCCCGAAAAGAAGCAAATACCTATTGATTTTTCTGGGCTTGGTGATTTAGAAGAGAAAAAACAGTTTGTCATCCCTTTTGCTATTCAAAATGAATATATTAATTCGAATGCCACCTTAACTACAAACTTAGAAGGAAATGGATCAACTGTTTGGACTGTGACAATGGACAAAGGACGATTGACATTACCCGAATCGCCAGCAGAATCATTAAAAGGAACCATCATATGGAAAACAAAAGGGAAAGATTTATTGAATATTGCGGCGGATATTAAGATCAACCAAGACCAACAGAAAAAAAGTATTAACTTACAAATAACGCCCGTTTCAGGAGGTAAGTTTAATATTAATTTGGATGTCAGTATTCCTGCTAAAATGGCGGGAAAAAATCCTATCCAAATCTTTTTAGGATTAAGGAATGCTGAAATAGGAAGTAATTTCAAATCTCTTTCAACAAAGAATCCTTTAAATATTAAAATATCTGAATTTAAGACTAATTTCTTTCAAACAGAGACTATTCAATCCTCTTTGAATGGAGATTTAGATTGTAAGCAGACTTCATGTTCTTTTAAATTGATTCGTCCTTCAGATGTTATCATTTTTTCCCCATCGAAAATGATATTTAATTCTGAAGTAAAAGCAAGCTATCCTATCAGAATTTCCATTGCACCGTCAGCACAGAAGGAAAACTTTTTCACAATAAAGGGTTCCGATTTGTCAATCAATGCATTAATGAATAAGGTTTCTTTAAATTTAACAAAAAAAACGGGGACAGGACTCACGTCAAATATTACTTTATCATCACCCGAAATTTTTCTTAAAACTGCCTTAAACTTTTTTAAAGAAACAAGAACGCTATCTATACGGGGAAAAGACGTCGCTTATGCTGATGATTCTATGCAGTTTGAAAAGGGTACTGTGAACATTTTAACGGACGAAGCTGGATCGCTTGTCACATTAAAAACTCCTCATGCAACATTGCAGAACAATGCTTTCCTTAAGATCCCCTTCTCTTTGGATTTCGATATTAATCCAGAAAATTATTTTAATTTTTCGCTATCTACCAACAATAAACAAGTCAGTATTGTCGGAGAAGGATTGTTTAACCCTCAAACAGGAGAGGTGCTTACTTTTCTCGAGAGCAAGCCTATCATTTTTGATACAAATACGCTGACTCCTAGCCAAATTTCAGAAATTATTAATCCTCGTTTTTCAAACATTTCTGGCAAGATTATGTTCAAAGGTCAAGTACATTGGAAGAACAACCGTAATATTTCAGGGCCTATGAATGTTTTATTTGATAAAGTTTCATTTAATTTCGACGATATGGTCATCAATGAAATGACAACAATGGCCGAAATTACTTCATTTCTTCCATTTGGAACAAAGCGTTATCAAGAAGCTTTCATGCAATCTTTGACTGCAAGTTTACCATTCAGAGATGTTTCCATCAACTATTTCTTTGACTCCGAAAGGAAGCAATTTAACATATCTAAAATGAATATGAGTTTTGGAGACATTCCTTTACGACTTGATCCCTCTTGGATATCTTATCAAGCACCAGTACAAATATTCAACTTCAAGGCAAAGGAATTTAATTTAAACCAAATTTTGCCCATATCTAAAATAAAAGATTTAAATCTCCAAGGAAAAGCAAGTGCCAGTTTTTCTTTGCAACTAGAAAAAAATAAAAATTTTTTGAAAAACATGGAAATAACCATCCCTACAGAAGGTTTAATAGAATATTCAAAAGTTCCCGCCAATATGAAAAATTTATCCGTTTTAAAGAAATTACAATTTAGAAGGTCAACTATTCTTGTGAATGAATTAAATGATGAGTCGACCGATTTCTTATTCCTCGGTTATGATAAAAATTCAACAAACACACATAAAACATCCATTCGGTTTAATGTATCTCAACCTTTGTCGAACTTCTTTAATGTTGGAGAAAGGTCAACTATTCCAAAGGAAGTTTTAGATAAGTTAAAAAAATTTAACCAAAGTCTTTGAGTATTCACTTGTGAAAATTTCTTTTTTGCGTTAAAATGCCCTTCATGAAAATGACGTTTTTATGGATAATTACGATTCTTGGGCTGATTACTTTTTTTGCTTTGCTCAAAGCACCTTTTCTTGGCGGTATGTTTTTAGCTTTTGCCTTTACTAGCTCATTAATTCTAAGGAACAGCAAAAAAGAAAATCAACAAAAAAAACACTTGGTTTATTATAAACTTGCTTTGGCTTTAACATTCTTTATCAGTATTGGTAGTGCCCTTTTTTCTTACTTTAAAAACATTCCCTGCCTTCATTGCAAGATGGAAATTTTATCTGCAAATATATATTTCCCATTATATAAAACACAAGGGGGCATCGTTTTATTTTTCAAAGAGGCTTATGTCTTTTCCCCAAAAGTGTGCGTGTTTTTTATTATTATGATGGTTAGCATTGTTGTCCAGCTAACAAGTTTTTATTTTACTAAAAGAAAGGAAAAGGAAGGGCAGCATGCTTGATTTTTACTTATCCATATGGACAAGCTTTATTCTTTTTTCTTTTGGAGGAATAGGTCTATTTTTATCTAAAGATGTGCGCTTTATTTTTTATTTTTCTATCATTTCCCTCTGTGGCGTTTTTGGTAATTTTATAACTACATCTTGTTCCTTAAATAACGCATCTGGAAAAATGATTGTATTTTTTTTAATATTGACTTTTATGACAGGGACGGCAGTAGAGCTTTATCTTTTAAAAAAAGAAAAGGAAATTCGTTTAGCCCCATTATTTTTTGCCCTTCCCTTTATGTCTTTTTTCTTAATCGCATCATCACAAGATTTATTAGGCTTCATTATTGGGATAGAAGGATTTCAAGTTGCTTTAAACATTTTATCATTTCGCCGTGAGTATTTTAAACCAATACGTATTCCTTTATTCAAAGCAGGCATAGTTTCGTTTGTCGCATTAACTTATGGATTCTCTATATTATATCTGACACGAGGTCAAATTCAATTTCACGCTTTACAAAAAACAATTACCCCAATTCAGCCGTTAAATACTTTCATTTCTATTGGAATAGAATTGATTGCTTTGGGTATTATTATCAAAGTAAATAACTTTATCCAAATCACAAGGAAAAATCATGCATCCTTTTAAATATTATGCTTTTGATTTACTTGAAAGCACGAACGAAACGGCAAAAGAATTTGCGCCCTATGACGTCATTCACGCACTATCACAAATAAAAGGGAAAGGACGCATGGGGCGTCAATGGGAAAGCCCTAAAGGCAATTTATTTATGTCTATTGTTTTACCTTATACAAAAGAAGCTCCTCTTTACAGCTTTATTACAAGTTTGTCAGTAGCGCAAACGATCCAATCACTTTCCCCCTGTATTAAATGGCCAAATGACATTCTTTTAAATGGACAAAAGGTAGGCGGGATTTTGTTAGAAACTTCGTTAAATGAACCTCAAAAACTGATCATTGGCATTGGCATCAACATTGAGCACACACCAAAGGGAAAAATGCTTTATCCCGTCACTTGTTTAAAAGATAATGGATTGTCTATATCTTGCATAGATCTTTTGAATGAAATTTTAAAAACATTTTATCAAAATGTCATAATTTTTGAACAAACAGGATTTTCAAAAATAAAACAACAATGGCTTAATTTCGCATCAGGACTAGGGCAACAAATTTGCGTAAAATTACCCCAAAAAGAAATGAATGGAATCTTTAATGGATTGAGAGATGATGGTGCTTTGATTTTACAAACACGAACAAAACAACAATTTATCACTGCTGGTGATATTTTTATGATTTAAAGGAAATAAATAATGATAAAAGAACAAAAAAATCAAGAATTAATCATTCCTCAAGATTCTCTCGTTTTCATCCCTCTGGGGGGCGTCACAGGAATCGGACTTAACTTTTTTTTATATGGATATAAAGGGAAGTGGCTTATTGTCGATTGTGGGATGGGGTTCCCTGGCGACAATTTCCCTGGAATAGATATTTTATTGCCAGACCCATCTTTTATTGCTTCTCATAAAAAAGACATAGTCGGATTAATCATCACACATGGACATGAAGATCATATCGGCGCCATTCCCTTTTTATGGAAAGATTTACAATGCCCCATTTACGCGACTCCGTTTGCAGCAGAGTTAATCGAATACAAATTGGGAGAAGCCGAACTTTTGGGAAAGGTCAAATTGGAAATTGTTGAAATGAACGCTTTATTGGAACTATCCCCTTTTAAGGTTGAATTCATCCCCGTTAACCATTCTATTCCAGAACCCAACATGTTGGCCATTCATACAAAGGAAGGTACTATCGTTCATACAGGAGATTGGAAGTTTGATAGCGCCCCTATTATTGGAAATGAAACAGATACAAAAATCTTAAAACGCCTAGGGAAAGAAGGCGTCCTCGCTCTAGTTTCTGATTCAACAAATATCTTTTTGGAAAAAGATGAAAAAACAGAAACAGACGTACGTTTAACATTGATTGATATTTTCAAACAAGCTCCTCAACGCATTGTTGTCACATGTTTTGCATCAAACGTCGGACGCCTTGAAAGCATTTACTGGGCGGCGAAAGAAGCCGGTAGAAAAGTGTGTTTAATGGGACGATCTTTATGGCGTATTGATGACGCCGCCAGAGCGGCCGGTTATATGAAAAAAATTCCCACCTTTTTAACGGAAGATGAAGCATCAGAGGTTCCCGAGGATAAGCTTGTTTACATTTGCACAGGAAGTCAAGGAGAGCCATTTTCTGCCCTTTCAAAAATTGCATCAACTAAACAATCTCACAAAGACCAATTCCATTTAAATGAAAAAGACATTGTTATTTTTTCTTCTCGAGTTATTCCTGGAAACGAGCTCGCCATTTCTGCTTTACAAAAAAGGCTAATGCTTTCTGGTTGTACA
>CAZXTR010000018.1:0-2498 GCA_964643615.1 uncultured Lactobacillales bacterium
TCGCGTTCAAAAGCGCAACTTCATCTGTGACGAGATCTGTTGTCTCTTCAAGAATCTTTCTACGGATAGCACTTAAAATTTGATTTGTTGTTAATGACATGTTGTTTTAATTATTCTTAATACCTACAGGCACACCCACAGAGTGAGTGAGCCAAAGGAACTATGAAATGGTTGCTCGCAAAACTGCGCCGCGTCCTCTGTTTCCTTCGAACACTTTTCTGCCCCATGTCAAGAGTCCTTTACATGTGCTAACAAATGTACTTGGATCACTTGATGAAGGAATAACATTGACCTTCATAATTTGAAGAGCCATTGCGCAGAAGTCTTTAGTTCCTGCAAGAATCCAGTATCCAGTTGTATTGTTTCCGTCTACAAGTTCTGATGTGTAAACATCAAATCCTGCAATTCGTCCAATCTTTGCGCCTTTTACTGCATCCTCATAAGCCATACCAACAGCAGGAATAAATTCTGGAGCTTGTAACAAAGCACCTTCAAATGCTGAGTTTACAACCAAGAATCGTCCTTCTTTTGGTGTTAATTGCTGACCTAGTTTTGTTCTAAGTTCAACAATTTGTGAGTAAATGTTTGACTTTGTAATTGCTGTCGCTGTTGCGGCATTAATCACATAAGTATCACTACCAGCAACCTCTCCACCTGAGTAACCATCTCCATCAAGATCTGTAACTGTGATTGAAGAAGCGTGAGTAAATGTTGTGACTAGATAGTAATCATCAAGGGTTGATGGTTTAAAGTAACCACCGACCATTGCTGATGTCCAAGTAGTTCCTGAACCAGTAACAACGCCAGTTGTTGCTGCCACAGCACAAGTTCCTGTTGAATATGAATTACCAACAGCGTTTGCACCATGAACATTCTTTCTCATGTAAGAAAGGATGTTTGTGTCAAGCAACTCTTGCATGTCTCGCTTTGATGTTGCTGCGTACTCATTGATAGTATCAATATCGTTTTGCAACTTATCAATGTCGTCCACGATGAACTTGAAGTAGTATTGCTGATCTACAATCAAGTCTTCATACGAAGGTGACAAGTCTTGTGCTACAAGAGTTGTTCCCTTTGTATATGCGGAAAGTGTTAGCTTTCCTAATGTTCGTACTCTCACTCTATCACCTTCGCTACGAATTTCTCCTTCGTATGAGGTATTAGTTACCTTGTTGTAAATTGTTTCATTGTACAACAATTCTACCAGCTTTAGGGAGTACTTTACCGGTGTATTTGCGGATAAATCGTTTGCCATTAAAGTAAATAATTACTTCAACTTTCCAGATTGCATATCCTCATTGAACTGTTTAGATTGCTTTGCAAATTCTCCTGGGTTGTTTTGAGCCATCTTGTACCAATCTTCAAGAGTGCGAGTAGCTTTTGGTGTTTTTTCACCACCAGATTGCCTCTCAATATCTATTCGTTTGGTTTGTGCTAGTGCATCCTTCATTCCTAAGTCTCTCGCCTTATCAAAAAGGTGTGCCTTAGATAGGTCTGTCAAAATATCTTTGATGTTATCTGGAACAGAAACATCTTTTTTGTAGAATTTCGACTTAAACTCATCTTTTGACTCACGGATTTCTGGAAGTTCACTTGCGACCTGCTCAAAAGCTCGTTCCCATTTGTTCTCGTTGTATGACTGTTTCGCAAAAGCCAGTGCTGGGTCTTTATAAACCTCATTCAGCGTTTGCTTTTTAATCGAATCAGTATAAGCAAGAAGGTTCTTTCGCTCATCATCTGACAACATATCAAATCCTGGATACAGTGCGTCTGAATTGTTGGCGCCGATGTCTTGTTTGGCTTCCAATTCTTGCCTCAATCTTTCGATTTCAGCTTCCTTTTCTCTCTGTTTCTCGAGAATCCTTGCGTTTTCTCGTGTGGATTCACTAAACTTAACTTTATAATCAACATCTGGCTCGGACTCTGCCTCTGTTGGTTTTTCTTCAGTTATCTCTGGTTCAGGGTTTGGAGTTGCAACTCCGTCCTGTTTTATTTCTTCTGACATTGTTTTTTTTGCCGTCACATTACCCAGTGGGTTTGTGGTTTGGCATAATTAACTAATAATAATCACATTATACCACCTTTTTCTTTGCGCGTGTAACTTTTTGTGGTTTTTCTTCTACAACAACTTCTGTAACCGGATCTGGTGACTCAAAACCCAGTCTCACTTTTTGTTCATGGGTAAGGTTTGCGAGGTTTTTGATGATAATTTTCATATCTTCCTCGTTAAATGATTCTTTTTTAAATATTTCTTCTAACATGTTATTTTTTCTTTAATTTTTTATTAATTCTTTCATCGCTATTTGTCCTCATCTCCTGTCGCTTTGCTTCCATCATTCTTTCAATCAGATCATCAATCTCTTTTCCCATCCGACACTTATCGTCCAGCTCAGACACAGCGGTGATACGCTCCATGCCCGGAATATCAGTTCTAAGGGTTGAGATGATTACTCTCTTTTCAATTCCGGTGGCATCTTTTTCATTTAAAACTTGTATAA
>CAZXTR010000018.1:2598-12937 GCA_964643615.1 uncultured Lactobacillales bacterium
ATGATTACTCTCTTTTCAATTCCGGTGGCATCTTTTTCATTTAAAACTTGTATAATTAAATTTCTCATTTTTTTAGTAAGTTAGCCAGATTGTTTTCCATCATCTTCCTTTCTAGCTCTGGTGTTTTTAAAAAGTCTTTTATTTTTCTAATAATATTTAATTCCGCTTTCAACTGTGCATCTTTTTCATCATACCCCGAAAGCAAAACAAGTTTTTCAATAATATCATTTTCCGTCTTCACTAAGAAGGTGGCGACATCGTCATCTGTCAGTTTTCTACCAACAAGCGCCTCTTCCCAATTACGATAAGTTTCCTTCTCATCCTCCGTTAGCTGAGAAAATTCTTTTACGCCAATTTTGTCGAGATACTTTTTTAAAAAATCCATATTTTATGCTGTCGCCTGCTGAAGTACCTGAGCGTTGTTGAATGGTCGACCCCCAAACTGACCCTCTGGTTCTTCTATCTCTTCTTCTGGCATCTCCATATTTCCTTTGTTCTCTTCAAACTGCATAACCTGATCAATTTCATCGCTATCCCAATTCATTGTCTCAAGCTGTTTGCGTTTTGCAATAGTCAAAGCTACTGGATTGTCTTGGAAGTTAGCCAAAACATACTGAGCTTCCTGAAGTGCGTACTGATCTAGCGCACTTTTTTCTGACTTCATAACTACCTGACACTCATATCCCTCCGGCATAACCCATTCTGAAGGATAGACATTCTTCTTGTACAAATCTCCATTGGTTCCTTTTTTGTAAAGGGTAATGGTGCCAGGTACGTTTGCTTGCATCAATTCATAAAACAAATCGCCAATTTCTTTCCATGCTCTACGATAATGTTTTGCTGATACAGAGTTTCTGCCTTGTGATTGTTCAAGTCCAATTTCAACTTCACCAAGAGTTGTTCGTGATTTTGTCTGAATACCTCGTTCGGTTGGAGTTTGAGCCACGGAGGATTGAATCAAATCTTTCAAGAATTGAATTTGTTGTGTTGTGTCGTTAAGGGCTGGAATATCAACTTGTTTCAATACCTCTTGGGGATTGCCTGGGATTCCGTACATTCCGAATGGTTTAGGATCAAACGCGCGAGGTTGAAATGTTCCATTCATTGTGTTGAAGAAATACATTCCGAAGTTTCGGTATGCTCGGTTCTCAACATCTTGTGAGATGTACATATTCACAACCTTGTTGATGGTGCGCACAGAATCTCCTTTTCCATCACACCAAATATCGGCAAGGTCTGGATCGTCAGCCCAAGTAACGATTGGAATTTTACTAATACCAAGTGCCTCTTTGATTGGCTCGTTGTAAAGAATAACTTTGTCAGCAGCGATGATGATAAGGTGCCTAACGAATCTGTTTTCATCTGGGTGCCAAATTAATTTATATGATTCATTTAGCTCAACAAGCATTTCAGTTGCGTTATACTCATCAAAGTTTTGTGCACCAAGATCTCGCAATCTATCCATTTTTTCAAGGTAAGCATCGGTTGCTTCATTTGCTCTTAAAATTCCCTCTTTTGTATCAAGATAAACCTTTAGCGTTTGTTTTCCCTCAGAACTATATTTTTGATTAGCGAGAATTTCTCTTAGTGGTTTGAATAGATTTGTTCGGATAACGTACTGTGCGCTGTTTAAATCAAGCACATTCGCCCTGGGTGAGATTTCAACATCATAAGGATCAAGAATATCAATGAAAAATTCACCGGCAGAAATACCACAGATTTTGAATGACCTTCCTTGCAAACCAACTATTTTTTTATCTACGTTATCTAAGATGTCTAGTTTTAACTTATCAAAATAATAAGTCCACATTTCATCAATAATGAGTTCTCCTGTCTTATGTTTATTTGTTCTTCCACGTGCTTTAAAGTGCAATTCTGGTGGTTCATCAATCTTTGAAATCCACGTCTGGATAGTTTCGCGCATGATCGGTATATTAATCGCCTGGCGTTGTGTTAGGCGATTAGTTGTAACCTTGTCTCTAAACAATAAATAATTTTCCTTCCAGTTTTCGAAGCGCCTCTCTTTAAAATCTCGAGACTCTTTTTTCTCTGTTTGGTGCTCTTTAATTAATTTGTCATCCATATTAGGTACATTATATCACTAATATCTATTTTAAAGAAGTCAAGTGTCTTGAATATCTATCTCGTTTTTTTTGATCTCTATCTATCATGTTGTCTTTCATTGTTCCAGCCCATAAATGACGGGGGTTTACACACGACGGATTATCGCACGAATGACAAACACATAATTTTTTGTCAAAGAAATTGTTGTGAATAACAAAAGAATAACGATGAGCATAACCTTTATTAAATCTACCATATCCAGATTTAGTTTTTGAACCAAGCCACAACCAACAGCTATTCTCATCTTTTGTTTTTTCAACTTTTTCCCAAAATTGTTCTTTTTTTGTCTTTCTTTTTCTATTTTTGAGTATATATAATTTTCCTTTTTCTGATTTTAACCACCTAACAGATTGAAGATAACATTGTTTTTTATTTTTTTCTTCAGAATACCATTTTTTAAAATAAATTTTATTATACTCTTTTTTATTCATAGAGTAATTATACCTATACTACAAACCTTTTGTCAAGTATATACTAAAAAGAATCAAACCGATTATTCCAAGGATAATTTTGGTGTATTGCAGGATCCTCTCCTCGTCCGACATTCTCAAAAAATTCTTCTTTTTCTTTTTCATTTAAGTCTTTTGTTAAATAATTAATAATAAACAAATGTAAAAATAAACCAAATATTCCAGCGACTATTGCTAGTCCAATGAAAATAATTATAATCATTTTATATTTATTAAGATTGGCTTTTTGTAGCCAAGCTCTACTAATCGCTTCTGCCTCTCATCGTCTGTAAGCCCCATATATTTATACCCATCTTTTCGGAGCATCGCCCAGTATTTATCGGCATCGTCATACTGCATTTTGGTAATATCGACCTCTTTCACGGCATTAACAAACGCCCTTTGATACTTTGGGATTAACAACAACCATCCCAATAATTCTCCAACGAGCGTTAGTTTCCAAGAAATATTTTTGTGTGATTCGCGTTCTCGGATGGTTTTAACTAAATGTTTTAATTCCATTCTTGGACTATGAACCAAAAACTTCTTTGCCGTTTCGGTCATCACGTCTTCAAACCTAAGCTGATAAGCATTATCATAATCAAAGCACGTTGCAATAATTTCAGCAATGTTAAAACACCAACGACGTTCAATATCAAGATTTTCTAAGAAACAGAAAACTAACCACTCCAACTCTCGTGACATCGGTTTCATATATTCTTGGTGCAAGACATACGGTCTAATGGCGCGATATGATATTTCAGAAAAAGCTCTGGCAAGCTCATTGCGCGCCCTCTTTGAAAAAAGTGCTACCGCCATTCCTGGTAAAAAATACCACTTTGATAAAAGATTCATTCCCTCAACGAAGTTTCTCTTTGCAAGGTTCACTGACCACATTGTTTCTGGTGATGCCATGCCTTTTTGTGGAAAACTTGCACCTTGCAAAAAGATTTTCACTCCATCTTTCCACTCTATTTTCTCTAGTGGCGTTGCTGTTGGACTTTCTTGTGCCACCTCTTCAGTTCCACTTCTGTACCGAAATAACTCATCTGGCAACTCTATTTTTTCTCTATGTACTTCTCTCATAGTTTTAATTTTAACTTATAAATTCCACTCTGGATATAGTGGGAGGACGCCACCAGCAACTTCTACCTGTTGCATAGAACGTTGCGAGACTTGCCTTGTTGGTATATCCCAAACTGCTAATGCGAGTGACATTATTCGGTCGTCGTGTTTATCATCTGGCACCACAATCTTTGACCTTCCCTGAGGTGTTATGTCCCATATCGCCGATTCTAACTCCTCAATCAACGCCGGATCATTTGGAATGGTGATTTTCCCCTGTTCTAATAATATTTGCAAGTTAACCAACAGCTCGTTCCTACTATTATAAGTAAAAGCAAATGGTGTCACGTTTATTCCCTTGTTCAATAAGTCATCTACCACCGGTGTTCCAACACCAGTTGTGTCCATAACCACCCTTGCCTTGTTAAATCTGTAAAATGCCGCCTCTATTTTTGCCTTTTGAAGCGTATAGTCTATCTGATTGAAGGAATCCTGCGGTCCAACACGAAATGTTGTGTAGTCAAATGGCGTTATGACGGTATAGTCATTCGCTTTTGCCAAGTCCACACCCAGTTGGTATATTCCACCCTCGTTAAACTTCCATTCTAGTGGCTCGTATGTTCTCGCCCTTACGTTTCTAAACACCGCAGTAGCGTTTTCTGTAAAGTCGCACTCATATTCTTGCTTAAAGTACGCCTCCGTCATGTTCATTCGCTCTTCATCCAGTTTTTCCTGTGGCAACGCCTTTGTTTTTGACACCGGTAGTATCTCCACGTACCAGTTTTTATTCTTCTCCGCCTTCTTCAACAGTTCATACGCGTGGTTCTGCCCTCTGGGCGTAAAGACAAACACCGCCCAACCACCGTTTTCTGCCAAAATTGGTGAAATCAGTGTCCAAACTTCCGGCTTCATCAGCGAGTATTCAGAAAACACCACCCCAATTGGGTTTGTACCAACAATTCTGTCAATGTTATCCGCTCCAACAAGCTGTAATATACTCCCATTTGTCGTTGTAATTCTCATTTCCGCCTCGTTTTTGTCCCTTACAATTTCCTTTGGGAAGTGATCCAAGAACCTAAACCCCTCTCTGTCCGCTCCATTCCAGAGAATCTTCCTCGCCTGATTATATGTTGGCAAAAAGTAGAAATATGTTCCAACCCTTTCCATCATTTTCTTTGGAATTTGCGCGAATACCGTTTTATCTTTACCACAATTATGCACAATATAACCGTTAGCAACATAACTGTGAGTGTTTTCTACTTCGAAATCATAGACATGTTTATTTTCTCCAAGTCCCCGCCGATCTGATATTTTTTCAAGTAAAAAATTATTAAAGGGTTTTGTATTCGCCTCTGGGTTATGAACATTACCAAAATTTAATACTCCAGCGTTAACTAAATGACTGGAATCATTAATCTGCGTCCACTTAAATCTGTTATCTAACACTTTATGATTTGGTGTTGCTTCTAATTCATTATATTTGTACACGGTTTTATAACCATTATCAAAAACATTTATAACATTGTTTGGAACAAGTTTCTGCCCGTCATAAGATAAAACAGTGTCGCCAATCTTTATATCTTCTATGTTCTTGTGTGTGCCATCAGCCATAGCAATTTTGGTTCCTTCAGCCAAACAACGTCTATGAGCAACATAAATCAACCTTTTACACCCCCCATCCCACGCTTTTAGTAGAGGGATTTGGTATGGACGTGGGACGTAGTTATGTGGAAGTGATATTTGATTATTTTCCATAAAATTCTTCTAATATAAATTTATATCCATTTTTTTTTGGATCACTAGTTTGGTAAAATACATCTCCATCAACACTGTCGTTTTCAATACTTAATATTTTATACATTTTCTAAAAATTAACATCTAATAAATCAAATACCTCTTCTTTTTCTGGCTTCATTGAATCTTCTGTGTGGAACCATGCTGTCATTCTGGCATTATTCCTTACAATACGTCTTTTTTCCAACTTCAACACATCCCTCAGTATATTCGCTATTCCCATTTCCTCATACTTCTGCAATGGCTTACTTGGTGTAAGGTTATTATGATATACCTGTTTGAATACCATAAAAGTAGTAATTCCCTCTTTTCTATCTTGTGCCGTAAGGGCATTAAAGTACCAGTCAATGACCTGTTCTTCATTTGGATCTGAAAGTTGTCGCATTCGTTGTTGCCTTTCTGTTTCTTCTTTTGGAAATTCCCAAGTTGTTTCATTCAAAACAGACAATCTAAAATACGCCTCTGCAAATAACTGTTCTCTATTCTCCCTTATCCATTCTAGTGGTATATCATCAACCTCCACTTTAACCGGCAACCATCGTCTGTTACCGGTCTCGTCCTTTAGATACTGTTCTTGATTTGTTGTCATTGCAAACACGCACCTTCTTGGAAAATCCATTGAGGTTCTTTCATAGGGCGGTCTATAGCGGTCAATCTGCATTGTAATAATAGCTTTCATTCTTTTAACTTCTGTTCTTGAAAGAGTTTCTCCTTCTGAGAATTCAATCACCGCCTTTCCACTAAATTGCATAAAGAAGTCCTTGCTTTCTGTACTCATTGTCGTTTCCAAATGCCAGTCTCCACACAATGCACTTAGAGAAGTTGACTTCTTAATTCCCTGTTTTCCTTCCAGAACAACCACATAGTCAAACTTACACCCCGGGTTTACCAGTCTATTCACTATACCCTTCAACCAGTTGCTACCAACGGCTCTGTGGTATTCGTTATCTTCTACCCCATAGGCATTCACAAGCCACGTATCCAACCTTTCTACACCATCCCACTTTAGTCCCTTGATCCAGTCTTTCGCGCTGTCAAACTCGTTCTCCCTTGCCACCTTAATTATGGCGTCAAATGTCATATCCTTCCCAACTTTCTGGAAGAATGGATACTTAATGCTTATTGCCGCTTGCTCATGGATAGAATCCGCTGTTTCAAACTGTCTCCACTTACCATTGTCCAACACCTGAAACTCCCTCTTGAAGGCATCATAGCGGTACTTTCCCATCGGTCTTAGCACCCTGCATATATTCTCAAGGTTCATGGTTGGAACCTCCACCTTATGTATTGTGGTAGTTAAGAACTCTATCTCTCCGTTGTTCCTATTCACTTGCTCCTGTCTCCTCGCCATCTCTCTACCGGCTACCGACTCAAATATTGTCCTTAGCTCCCTTTCCTCTAGCGGTGGCTTTAGTCCCTTGTTTATTGTCTTCGCCGCTTTCCACACCTTCTCAAACTCCTCCTCCCTCGCCGCTAGTAGCATCGTCCCTATCGTTGATGTCATGTCGTCGTTCCTTGATCCAACCCCCTCCTTCAGCTCGTACTTCCCCCGCCTCTTCCTCTCCACCGGCAGCATGTCCTTCGGGAACGGCGCGAACGGCACGTTTCTCGTCACCACGTAGCACCCGTCCGCTCCCTCCACCGTCGGTGTTATCGTTGACGGCGGCGCCACCACGTACCCCCCATCCCCTCGTATGTCCACGTGCGGGTACTTCCTATACGCATTGGCGCTCGTTGTGTAGCCCGGAGTATATGTGTAGTATAGTTGCACACCCCCATTTCCCGTCTTCACCGTATATGTAACAGGAAATGGATCGTGTGACGCCCCTTTATGTATATCAACATCCACCACCGTTATGTTAGATATTTTCCCAGTTACTATGCCGATGTTAGCCTCTGGATAATCCTTCCACCACTTTTCTACTTCTTCTTCAGTTGGAAAACGATCCTGATACTCTTTCCAAGACGATATTAGTGGTTTTTTGTCCTTACCAACCGGAATGACCGAGAACCCTGAGAGAAGTAAATATTGTAAAGCTTCTTTTTTCATATAATGATTGTGTCAAACATAAAGTTTGACGATTCTAAACTTAAAACGCCACACGAGGATGCATAGAACCCGAAAGGGGATTTCTCATGTGGCTTTTGAAATTTATAATTTGTTCTATGCATATATCTATTATATGCCACACCTAAAAAGTGTCAAATAGTGAGTTATCCACAGGTTTTAGACCCAAAGGTATGGCAAAAGCCACACCTTTTGAGGGTAGGTATGGCGTCGTTTTTATGGCTTAAAATAAGGCTAAAATGCGAATTTGACACTAAAAAACCATACCAAGCCATACCTTTTGCCTATATATACCCCTGTCCTCTACTTTTCTCCTATTTCCCCCTGTCCCCTGTTCTTTTATATACCTCCATTACTAAATAGGTATGGTGAGGTATGGTATATATAGAAAGTAAGGCTAAGAATAAGGATTTTTTTAGTAGCCATACCCCCTCTCTGAGGTATGGTGGTGTGGCACAGGTATGGTCAGTTTCACCACGATCGTGGCTAAGGTTTTGGTACCTCGACCTTAAAAAATGGTACCTCGAGTTTGAAAAAGGTACCCCGACTTTAAAAAATGGTGCAGTGAAAAATTGACCCCATCACATTTTCTACAATTTTATTTTTGGGGGGTGTACCCCGTACTACCTACCCCGTACCATAAACAAAAATAACTATATGGAACTCGCTTCGCTCGTCTGTATATGAAGCCCCCCCTTTACAATGTAATGGACTATGTGTCAATGGGCGACAATATACATTTGGCGACATATATAATTATATGGCTATAAATAAGGTTATTCTGTTATCTCTGCCTCTGTAATCTTGATGTCATCATTGTATTTTACTATGTTTATATTGACATTTGCTTTATTTTGTTCTTTTTCGTCGTTGTACTTCTGCTTTGCAAGGGTCTTCAATATAAACTTTGACGCATCTAATTTGAGTTTTGCTTTTTCTATTGTGCTTTTATCAGTCTTTTTTGACAAGTCAATTTGTAATGAAGCATAATCTTTCAATGTTTTTTCGCTATTCTGCACCATTTCAACACTATTCTGCAAATTTGCTGATAACCATTTTAGATTTTTAGCCGAAACCTTGTTAACATAATTTTTATCATAACCTGCTCTAATCATTGACTGTGTAAAATTTCCGAATGTTTCACTTGTTGGATTTGTATAATTAGCAATGGCCATTGCTTTTCTGGGGTCGATTATTTGATTTGACATAATTGCATTATATCACATAACCCCAATATACAACCCCACTTGACTTTTTCCAATTTCTATATTCCAATTACTTATCCACACTTGCAATTAATCATAACATAAATTATAATAACTATGTTATCAAATAAGATAACAATATTAATAATTAATTATAAAGCAATGCAAATAATAATAAAAGATATTCAATTTGAAAACTGGGTAAAAGCAAGAACGGAACGACAAGCCGTCGATTTCGCACTTGATTTGACGGCCGACAATCTTGATACCGACTTAAAAGGTTTAGTGGAACAATATGCTTAAAGACTATATAACAAAAGAACAGCGACTACACAAGGGCGATATATTTCAGCACTACAACGGCGAACCAACATTACTTGGAATGATAACAGCGACAATACTATTAGCAATAGTTATAATAATCATTTTTTAATCAGTAACAGGGCATATCAAAACAATGTGCCTTGCAAAAGCAGACATTAATAATTAATCAAAAAACATTATGGGAGTAACAATACATCACAAATTAAGCACGAGGAAAGACACAGTCAAGAAAACACTTGATAGAACGGAACAACTTGCGAAAGCATTTCAAAAACAAGCAGAGAATTTTAACATATCATTTGACATAGATAGAAAAAGCGATTTTGCTCTATGTATAAATATACAAGGTTGTGAAACTCTTTGTTTTAACTTCAGGTCCGTAAAGGATATAGTCGCAGAATACAACAATTATGAATATGCTGTTTTAACAGATGACGGAAAAAATAAACTTAACGAGGGTTATAGCATAGCAACTTACCCACAAAACGAAATTTATTACACGGCTGATTTTTGTAAAACTCAATTCGGCGAGAGTACATTTTGTCATTTTTGGGTAGCAGAATTGATAAGAAAGACGGCGAGTTATTGCAATTATGCAGAAATATCAGACGAGGCTGACTACTATGACACAGGCGAACTCAAAAATGCGAGGGAAAACATATCAGCACTTGGAAAAATGATTGAGGGTTTAGGCGAAAAACTACAAGACAATGGCTATGACATTATCAAAGGCGGTGAAACTAAAATAAAATAATAACGACCACTAACAAGGCATAAGTGAATTGTGCCTTGCTATGTGGTTATTAAGAAGAGCCACATAATTAAAACAACATGAAAAAACAAACATCATGGCTTGAATACAGGGAAAAAATGAGAAAGATATTAAAAGAGAAAACAGGTTGCACAATCCAACATGACGGCTGGACTTGTGGGTCTTGTTTTTACTCTTTGAGCGAGAGATTGAATAACAAGGATTGGCAGACAATTTTATTACTTCGTGGAGATTATAGTCCAGAAGAGTTAGACAATCTACCGAAAAAATTAACAAGCAGAATTGAAAGAATTATAAAATTAATAAAATAACTATGAAACTAAACAAATACAAAGTGGAATTCACACAAAGCAATACATTTGTTATAGATGTAAAGGCAGAGAGCGAGGAACAGGCGAGAGAACTTGCTACAAAGATGTTTGACGAAATACAGGAGCAAGGCATGGCACACTATTATCAGACAGGATTTGCGGAGGACGCGGGAGTAGAAATATCGCAAGTTTATGATGTCACTGACACCGATGACGCAGAGAACTAA
>CAZXTR010000018.1:13037-16962 GCA_964643615.1 uncultured Lactobacillales bacterium
AGGAGGTTTTTGGTCTTGATGATTATACACAGAAGTTGTTAGACAACAACCCCTTTTAATGTAATAATTAAAGATATGATTAAAATAAGTGAGATCATTCCTCTTTTGGAAGAGGGATATACTATCAAAGAGATAGCAAAGAAATACAGGAGAACACCCATTACGATCCATAGATGGGTAGAGAGACTACGAAAAGCAGGACACGATATCAAACTTAAAAGGGGCAGACCAACCTTAAAGATATGATTTACTTCATATTCGCCCTCATAGGCTTTGGATTGGGAGGGTACAAAGGACTTATTATTAGTGTGTTTTTTGCTTAACAGATATATATGATAGAACTTTACGATCACCAGAAGGCGATAATAAAAGAAAATAAAACAAGGACTGGGCTTTTTTTTGGTACAGGATCAGGAAAAACCTTGACAGCATTGTCTCTTGCAGAGGGAAATGTCCTTGTGGTAGCACCAAAGACAACGAGAGATGATGAAACTTGGTATGAGAACCTATCATTGCTTGGTAGGTCTCTTGCTATTGATGTTATCAGCAAGGAGGACTTGCGACTTGGAAAGTATAATAAGAATAAGCGATATGACACCATTATCATAGACGAGGCACATACGGTTGGGGGTGCGACACCTTATATCAGATACAGGAAACGGCAACCGATCCCAAAGTGTTCGCAGGTTTTTGAGACACTACTTGCATACATAGAGGAACGGAAACCGAAGAGGCTTTACCTATTGACGGCGACACCGACAAAGACACCAATGACTGTGTGGGCTTTCGCCAGATTACTGGGGCAGAAGTGGGACTTCTATAAGTTCAGAGATACCTTTTACTTCTGTGTTAAGCAAGGATACAGGGAATTATGGCTACCACGCAAAGATAAAGACACAAAGGAGAGATTGGGCAGGGCAGTACGGAAACTGGGCTACACGGGGCGATTAGAGGACTATGCTGATGTCCCAGAGCAGACATATAGGACGGAATGGTTTGAAATGACAAGAGAACAGAAGGAGAGGGTAAGGGAACTAATGACAGAGTATCCTGATCCTCTGGTATTTACAGGCAAACAGCACCAAGTGGAGAATGGTGTGCTAACGGGCAACGAGTTTTCCGAAGGTGAGATTATTAAAGATAACAAGATAGAGAGAATACAAGAACTCGCTTTGGAGTTTCCGAAACTCATCATCTTCGCCAAATACACAGCACAAGTAGAGAAAATCAAAAACGCATTGAAAGATTACAAGGTTTTTACCCTTCAGGGTAAAACTAAGGACAGGGGTCTGTTGATAAAGGAGGCGGAGGCAAGTAAAGAGTGTGTTATGATTATACAAAGTCAGATAAGTGCTGGGTTTGAACTGCCGTCGTTTCCTGTAATGGTCTTTGCGAGTATGAGTTATGCAATCACGGATTATATACAAGCGCAGGGGCGCATATTAAGGGCTAATAAGTTAAAGAAAAATCTATACATTCACTTGGTTGTTAAGGGTAGTGTAGATGAGGCAGTATATAAAGCGATCCAGAACAAGCAAGACTTCCACGAACGCATTTATGTACAAGAAAGAAGCACAAAGTAGTATCACTTTCCGCCATTGGCTAATGGCTAATCCACAATCTACCTGTGCTTATGAAATGAAAGACACCAGAGGCAAGAAGTACTTCCCACTAAACGAATGGAAAGAAGAACAGCGCACCTTTGCAGATGCAATCAGGTATGGAAAGAAAGGTGTCCTCATCAGAACAGAAGGCGTGACTGGTCTCCCCGATTATGTATATCTTAGAAACGAACCGTCATTTGTTGTTATAAAGTTTCCAAATGGTTTTGTCATTATAAGCGGAGAACAACTCAACTATGAGAAGGGGACAAAACTTACTTGGGAAAGAGCAAAAGAGATCGCACATAAGGTAATAGAAAAAGGCGTATATCATTTATGATATATCGCCCTTTTCATTTACACCACAGCGTCCTCGCAATACCCAGAACCGAAACCCAGAGTCACACTAAGGATAGCCACAGTGGGGTAGCAAAATACATTTTGCTAAAACGCCTCTTCCTCTTCTACCGCCTCCGGTGCAACGCTACCCCCGGCGATTTGATCTGCATCATCCAACTCTTTTACTGTTGGATTGTTTTTATTGTCTTCTAAGTTTGTTCCATAGAAGGCAAATATTTTTGTAGGATTGTATCCTTTTGTTTGTGAAGGTTTTTCTTCTTCAAAAACAACTGTTAAAGGATCACCAATTCTTAAACTATCTGTTCTTGATAGAACGAATGGGTGTCTTTTAATTCCAACATTCACCAATGTTCCGTCAGGAGTTTCAAGAGTAATGCCTCTTTGATCCTTGAACAATCCCTCTGCTGGTCGGAAGAATGCATCTCTGATGTATCCTTGAACCTTATCACCAACCTTTTCAAACTTTACCCAGTTTCCCCAAGCAATATCTCTTGGTCGTGTTAGTGTATCTTTTTGATAATTATCGAAGTCGTATGTGCTTTTTTCTTTTGCCATATTACTTATTGCTTAATGATAATGTGTTAGGTTATCCCCAACAGAATACATTATAGCACTTGCAATACTCATTGCAAGTATGCTATTGTAGATAAGTATGAATAATTATAATTTGCCAAAGCCTTATTTATCTTACTCGGCATACTCCCTGTGGAAGTCAAACCCGGCAGAGTTTAGAAGAAGATACTATCTTAATGAACCAAGTATTGAAACAACCGAAACAATTTTTGGAAAAAAAGTAGATGAACATATTGACGGTGGTGGAAAAATAAAGGGGATTATTGATTATGAAAAGAAACAATTCAAGATTACTATTAACCTTGATGATGGATTGACCCTGCTTGGATATTTGGATGCTTTTGATCCTGATAATTTGGCAATTTTAGAAAGAAAAACGGGTCACTTATCAAAAGATGAAAAAGCGCCGTGGGATAATGTAAAAGTTAAGAAGCACGCTCAACTTGTTTTTTATTCTCTTCTTGTGAATGAAAAGTTTGGTAGATACAATCCATTCGTAACCCTTCAATGGATGGAAACAGAATTTGTTAAAAAGACAATGGAGTTTGACGGACACGAATTAGAAACACAATCAAAAGAATTACGACTAACAGGAAAAGTTTTAACTTTCAAAAGAAGAATATTGAAAAGGGAAATAGCAAAATTAAAAGAAGATATTATTAAGGTCGCATTAGAAATAACAGATGATTATAAAATATGGCAAGAAAGTCGGTAATAAGTAAATATTTTAGTAAGTTAGCAAAACTATCCCACAAGAAGAGCCCAAGGGGCAGAAAATTCTATCAAATGATGGCTAAAAAAAGATGGGGAAAAGTAGCATTGACAAATAAAAATGCTTGCGATAGGCTTAAAGAAGGTCATTAATAGTAACGCAAAAAACATTATGCAAATAGAAATATTAAAAAGGTATTCAGAGATAAAGCAACAGATAAGATCTCTGGAAGATGAAGAGTCCTTATTGAAGGACATAATCATCAAAGAAATGGGGGAAGAAAAAGTAAAGACCTATCCAACTGTGTTTGGAAAATTTACTGTTGCAGAAAAACTTAACTGGATTTATTCTCCAAAGGTAAAGTCATTGGAGGAGAAGCTAAAGATCGCAAAGATTGACGAACAAGAGTCTGGTCGTGCTCAAGTAAAAATTAAAAAATATTTAACCTTCAAATAATATGTATATAATCAATGAAAAAATAGAAGATGTTTTGGACGAAGGTTCTGTCGCAGACAGAATTATAAAACAAATTTATGATCTAAAACCAGACACAGAAATTAGAGAACATTCAGCAAAAGAAAAAGGATTCTGCGATTGTCAAAAAGAAGAAGTAGAGGATTCAAACCTAAAACAAGCACTTGAAGAACAGAGAGAATCTATTAAAAAGGATTTAGTGGAT
>CAZXTR010000019.1:0-16842 GCA_964643615.1 uncultured Lactobacillales bacterium
CCTGTAATCGTTTTGATGCGTTCAATACGATACATAGATGTCCCATAGGTTAGTGAATAACTGGAATTTCCTTGAAAACTTTCTTCCAGTTTTTGGTGAAAGTCCATTAAGTCAGGGGCATTAAATACTTTTAATCCGAATTGAGATTCAGTGTCCCGTACATATGCTACTTTTTCGGGGGTAAAGTAAATGTCTGAAAACCAAACCTCGTCAATACGTTTGTTGCCAGCAGTATCTTCAATGGTCGCTATTTCTGGACCTTGGTCGTCTCTTTCTGTTGTCTCTGGTGATGCTGGTGCCTCTGTTTTAGCAGGAGCTGGACGTACAAGCTCTGTTGGCACTCTGTTCAAATTTTGTTGTGGTTCTACTTTTGTCGTTTGAGCGTTAACCGTCTCTGGTGTCGTCGTTTTTTTAAAAATAGGTTTTGGTGCAAATATCATTGTTATCCCCTTTTTAGAATCTTGTCGCCATTCTTACATTGATTTGATTAATATTTGTTTAATAAAATAGGACGATTAAAAAAGAAGGATTGCTCTTTTGTTGTAATTTTTTATAATAGAGGCTATCTTATTTTTTAAGACGAAGGAGAACGCCCATGAAAAATATCCTTTTTTTTGTATTGACGATATTTGTTTTGACTGTCCCAGCAAAAGCTTTGACAGTTTCGGCAAGCTACCCACCTGTTTATTCTTTGGTGCTCGCAGTAATGAAGGATGTGCAATCCCCAACTTTACTAAACCAAGTGGCAATGTCTTCGCCGCACACCAGTGTTCCTTCTAAAAAAGAACAACGCAGATTGTCAAACGCTGATGTTGTTTTTTGGGTGGGCCCTGAGTTGGAAGCTTATATGCCAGACGCGTTAAAGGCCTATGGCAAAAAAGATGTTTTGTCTGTGCCTTTGATGGAACAAGTGGAAGGATTAAAAATTTTGCCTTCTTTTCGGACAGGCAACGGGCAAGATGCTCATATTTGGATGACCCCCGATAATGTGATACTTCTTGTTGATAAAATCGTAGAGGTTTTAAGCCAAAAAGATTTAAAACACGCCTCTAAATATGCTAAGAATGCAGAAAAATTTAAAGAGGTTGTCCAACAATTGGAAAAATATAAAATTCCTGAAGGAACAAAGACTTCCGTTGTCGTTTCTTTGCATGATGGATATCAATATGTTTTTGATTACATGGGGTTAAAAAACGCGGTGGCTTTCCATTATGATGACGAAGATTTTAAGGTAAGTAATACAATTACAAATTTGGACCAAGAATTGAAAGAATTAAAGACAATGTGTTTAATAGTTTCTCCTGCTTTATCTGAAAAGCAAATCAATGCATTAATGGGGAAAAATCAATATAAATTAATTTCGTATGAACCTATGGGGTGGTATCAAGAAATGAATTCAGGTCATTACTTTGTTACAATGAGCCGTTTAATGATTGCTATTTCACAATGTGTTCAATCACAAAAATGAATAAGGATCGATGTCAATTTTGATTTGAATAGATGAAGGTGTCGTCACTTTGCCCAACCAGTCGGTTATGATTTTTTGAAGTGCAATTTTTTTTTCTGATTTAATTAAAATTCGATATCTGAATTTCCCGCGTAATCGATATAATGGCGCTTGAACGGGGCCCAAAAACTCAACACCTCTTAAAAATGGAGCTTTTTTTATTAGTAAGGATGCGTGTTTTTGTACAAAAGATTCAGTTTTCCCAGAAATGATGATCGCTCCTAATCTGCCATAAGGAGGCATGCTTAATAATTTTCGCGCGTTTTTTTCAGTTTCCATAAAATCGTTTCGATTTTGATTTTTTAAAGCGTGAATGACATTGTTTTCAGGACTGTATGTTTGTAAATAAGTTTCCCCTCTTTTTGTAGCCCGTCCAGCCCGTCCAGAGACTTGTTGCAAAAGTTGAAATGTTCTTTCAGATGCTCGTAAATCACCTCCTGTTAAGCTAAAGTCCGCATCCATAATGCCAATAACAGTTAAGTCGGGGAAATTATGCCCTTTTGCTAACATTTGTGTCCCAATTAAAATATCAATAGAATGGTCGGATAAACGATTGATGATTTCTTCAAATTGTTGTGGACTAGAAACAGTATCGCTTGTCACAATTTCAACATGTGCGGTTTGGAATAAAGATTTAATTTCTTCTTCTATTTTTTCGACTCCAGCACCACAAGAAATAAAACTATCGTTTGTTCCGCATTCAGGACAAGTTTTTGGGATAGGGCGTGTGTATCCACATTGATGACATAACATGCGATGCATGTGTCGATGTTCTGTCATTAAAACGGAACAATGGGGGCATTTTATTTTCTCTCCACACTTTTTGCATAATCGAATAGGAGCATATCCACGTCGGTTTAAAAATAATAAAGTTTGATTTTTTTGTTCTAAATTTTTTTGAATTGCTGAGATGAGTTCGGCAGAAAAAGTTCCTGTTTTTTTTGATGAACGCATATCAATAATGTGAAAATCTGGTAATCGTGCTTTTGCAAAGCGTTGGGGCAGTTGCACAGATTGATATCGGTGTGATAAAACATTGCAATAGGTTTCAAGACTGGGGGTTGCCGATGCAAGAATTATAGGGAATTTTCCAATTTTTGCGCGAACAATAGCCATGTCTCGAGCTTGGTAAATAGCGCCATCTTCTTGTTTGTAAGACGCATCGTGTTCTTCGTCGACGACAATCAACCCTAAATTGGGATAGGGTAGAAATAATGCAGAACGGGCTCCAACAACGACTTGAGCTTCGTTACTTAATATAGAACGCCAAGTGTCTTTACGTATTTTTGGAGTGAGCCCAGAATGCCAACAAGCCGGCTTTATCCCGAAGCGTTTTTCAAAACGTTCCAACCAATTTGATGTGAGCGTAATTTCGGGAAGCAAAACCAATATTTGTTTGCTTTTTTTTAAAGTTTGTTGAATGACTTCAAAATAAACTTCGGTTTTCCCAGAGCCTGTGACTCCGTCTAAAAGTGTTGTGATAAATCCTTGTTGTTGGCATAGAAAGCTGATAGCCTTTTGTTGATCGTTGGAAAAGGTCATACTTGTGGTATTGTTTTTAAAGATAGGAAAGTAAAGTGGTTTTTTGCTAGGTTTTTCAACGCCTTCAATAGGTAAAAGCATTTTGAAAACAACCCCCAAATTTGCAAGGTTATATTTGGAAACCCAATTGATAAAATCAATATTTTCTTTTTTTAAAATGGGTAAATCTATTTCATTTAAAATAGGTTTGATTTTTGATTCGGGAAAAGAATTATCGATTGCACTATTCCATACAACGCCTATTTTTTCTTGTTTAGCAAAAGGAACTTTTACAAAAGTACCCACCTCTATTTGTTTTTGTGCAAAATAGGTACAAATTGCAAAGGCATTTGGTAACAAAACAGATATCTTTTGCATTTTTTCTTTTTCTTTTCTAAAATAATTCTTTAAAGGGTACAAAAAAATATGCAAGAATTCAAGAATTTTCAACAAACGGTTTGCACTGATGTGCTTCAAATGATTGAAGCATGGCAAAAGTGGCTTCGTTGCGAAAAACGGTTGTCGGACAATACTTCAGAAAGCTATTTTTTGGATTTACGATTATTTATGGACTTTGCTCAAGATTATTTAGGACACATCGTTCAAATAAAGGATTTGAAAAATTTTTCGGTGTCTAATTTTAGATCTTTTTTAGTATGGCGTGCACAACATAATATGTCACGATCTTCCATTAGCAGAAATGTGTCTACTTTGCGCAATTTTTTTCGCTTTTTAATGAAAAATTATTCAATTGAGAATACTGCCATTCGTGTCGTGCGACCTGCTAGACCGCCTCGAACCTTGCCAAAGCCATTGAATAAAGATGACGTACTTAAATTATTGAAAACGGCACAAAAAGAACAAAAACAAGCATGGCAAGGATATAGAGATACCGCATTGTTAATGTTGCTTTATGGATGTGGACTACGTATTTCCGAAGCTTTGTCGTTGAACGTTGGCGATATCGATTCTAACAGTGATGTTTTAATTGTAATGGGGAAAGGAAACAAACAAAGAATTGTTCCGTTGTTGGACATTGTGAAAAAATCAATATTTGTTTATTTGGAAAAAGCACAACACGTTGACCTACAAACGCCACTTTTTATTGGGGCGCGTGGAAAAAGATTGAATTCTGGGGTCGTTCAACGTCAACTTCGTAAAATAAGACATATTTTAGGACTTCCCGAATCCGTGACCCCTCATGCTTTAAGGCATAGCTTTGCAACCCATTTATTGGCCGAAGGAAGTGATTTAAGAAGTGTGCAAGAATTGTTGGGGCACGCTTCATTGTCTGCGACTCAAAGATATACAGAAATTGATCGAGAGCAACTTCAAAGTGTTTATGAAAAGGCACATCCACGGGCTCATGCTAAAGATTAAAGTCTTGTCATATTCTCGAATTTATCTTGTCTTTGTTTTTTAATGATTTCCGGAGGCATATTGTCAAAAGATCCAAGATAGCGAGCTAACGCGTTTCCAACGGCTTGTATGGTTTCTTCTTTGTGTCGATGAGCTCCTCCCAAATGTTCGGGAATGATTTCGTCAATAACTTTTAGATGATATAAATCTTGTGCCGTTAAATGTAATGTCTGTGCGGCTAGTGGTGCTTTTGTCGCGTCTTTCCAAAGAATAGAGGCACATCCTTCGGGAGAAATAACCGAATAAATGGAATGCTCTAGCATTAAAATAATATTCCCTGTCGCAATTCCAACCGCTCCTCCAGACCCCCCTTCGCCAATAATTGTCGAAATAATTGGGACGGACAATCCAAAAGAAGTATTCATTGCTTGTGCAATGGCTTCGGCTTGTCCCCTTGCTTCGCTTTCCATTCCAGGGAATGCCCCCGAAGTATCAACGAAAGTTAATATAGGTACTTTGAAATGTTCAGCCATGCGCATTAATCGGATAGCTTTGCGATACCCTTCTGGTTTTGCCATCCCAAAATTATGCTCTAGACGACTTTGAGTGTCACGGCCTCGTTCTTGCCCTAAAATAACAACTGTTTGGTTGTTGAAACGGCCTATCCCTCCCAAAATAGCTCTGTCTTCTCCGAAAGCTCTATCTCCACGCAATGGCACAAAATCTTGAATTAATCCTTGGATATAATCGCTGGTTTGTGGACGATTTTCATGACGGGCAACTTGAACTTTTTGCCAAGGTGTTAATTTTTTATAGGCTGTTTCAGTTAAACGAACCAATTTTTCTTCCAGACGTCTTAATTCGTCTGAAATATTGATTTCTGTGGAACTTGTTAAATGGCGTAATGCGTTAATTTTTTCTTCAACTTCTTGAATGCTTTTTTCAAAATCAAGTGTTGTCATGAATTATCCTTCACTTTTTTATCTTTTTCTTTTAGAATACACATTTGATTAAAAAAGTCTATAATTTTTGCGCGAAACTTTGTAAAAGAGGTCAAAATGTTGCAATTTGTTTTGTTTTTAGTAGTGTTTTTTGCCGCGATTTTTTATATTTTATCTATGTGACACGATAGGGGGTTTTAAAAATGGTTGGATTTGTTGCGTTTTTAAGTTTTTGCGTCAGTATTGCTGTGGTTTGGGTTGTGATTATGGGGCGATATGTTCTTTCCATAGGAGGTATTTCTGGATTGTTAAATGGTTCGGCTGTCCAAATTGGAATGGTATTGATGAGTTTTTTCTTGCCTATATTGATGGTGGCGTGTGCTTTGGGTTTTTTGTACCTTTTTTTAGAAATGAAAAAAAATCAACTCATTTTTAAAGATTGGTTGTCCTCTATAAAAAAAGATTTGGAAGAAAAGGAAAGGGGTGTCCACTCTTTGGTTGGAGAACAGCTGCGCCAGACTATTGAGCAAGATGAAGGCAAAGATACAGATACCTATCCTTTGCCTTTTGAAGAAGAAAAAGTGATGACGATTTCTAAAAAAGATACGCTTGCAAAATATCAAAATTTGGAACTTCCAGAAGGAGTTGATTTGCGTTTTAAAGGTTGATTGATGAAAATTAAAGTTTGTTTTTTTGCTTTATGTATTTTGATTCAACCTGTTCATGCAATGACTCTTGCGCATGGGATTGCTATGCATGGCGATTTAAAATACCCTGCTTCGTTTCAATCTTTCGATTATGTGAATCCAAACGCACCAAAAGGGGGTATTTTAAAGCAAGCAAGTTTTGGTTCTTTTGATACGCTTAACCCATTTACTATCAAAGGGAATGTTGCTCCAGGAGTCGGTTTATTGTTTGATACGTTGATGGTTGAAAGTGCGGACGAGCCTTTTTCCGAGTATGGTTTAATTGCCGAAAGCATCGAGGTCCCTCAAGATAGAAGCTTTGTTATTTTCAATTTGAACCCAAAAGCAAAATTTCATGATGATTCTTTTGTAACTGGAGAAGATGTCCTTTTTTCTTTCCAGGTTTTAAAAGAAAAAGGGTTGCCTCAATATCGTTCTTATTTCGGAGATGTTGAAAAAGTAACTATATTGTCGCCTTTGAAAATTCAATTCCTTTTTAAAAAAGGTGTTAATCGCGAATTGCCACTGATTTTAGGGCAAATGCCTGTCTTGTCAAAAAAAGATTGGGAAGGGAAAGACTTTACAGCAACAACAATGATCCCGCCTGTTGGATCTGGACCCTATCGTGTCAAAAAAATGGGGCCTAATCGCTTTATTGTTTATGTTCGAGATGATAATTATTGGGCTAAAGATTTACCTGTTCGTAAGGGACAGTATAATTTTGATGAAATTCGCTATGATATTTACAGAGATACTACGGTTGCGGTCGAAGCTTTTAAATCTGGAGCGTTCGATGTTCGGGAAGAAAACGAAGCAAAAAAGTGGGAGACAGCATATGATTGCGAAGCTTTTAAAGAAGGAAAGGTCATTAAAAAGGAATTTCATCAAAATTTACCTAGTGGAATGCAAGGCTTTGTTTTTAATACAAGACGTTCTATTTTTAAAGACAAAAAAGTACGTCAAGCATTATCTTTAGCTTTTGATTTTCAATGGGCGAATCAAAATTTGTTTTATGGTTCTTATAAAAGGACAAAAAGCTATTTCGATAATTCTCAATTAGCCTCTACTGGTTTGCCAGACAAGGATGAAATATCTTTGCTACAACAATTTGAGGGTCAAATTGATCCAGATGTCTTTACGGAAGTTGTCAATTTCCCTGAAGTTAAAGATGGTAATATGCGCCCATTACTTTTCCGAGCATTGCTTTTGTTGGAACAATCTGGTTGGCATGTCAAAGATGGTGTTTTGCAAGATGCGCAAGGTCATCTTTTTCAATTTGAAATTTTGTTAGATTCTTCCGGAGCCGGTTCTTGGGAAAGAATTGTCTTGCCCTATGTGAAAAATTTGAAAAAGTTGGGGGTTCAAGCAAATGTGCGTGTGATGGATGCACTTCAATACAAACACAGATTGGATGTTTTTGATTTTGATATGTTTGTTTTTGTTTGGGGACAAAGCTTAAGTCCTGGAAATGAACAGCGTTATTTTTGGGGAAGTGATGCTTCACAACAAGAAGGAAGTTATAATTTTGCAGGCATTCAAGATCCTGTCGTTGATGCGTTAATTGAACGCGTTGTGTCGGCGAAAAATAGACGGGAACTTGTTGTTGCAACACGTGCCTTGGATAGAATCCTTTTGCATGGTCATTATGTTGTTCCTCATTGGTATTTGCCTTCACAACGTATTGTTTTTTGGAATAAGTTTGGCTATCCAAATATTGAACCAATGAAGGGGATTTCTTTAATGACATGGTGGACAAAATGATTCAATATGTGTTGAAAAGATTAGCTCTTATTCCATTGACGTTGTTTGGTGTTATGCTATTAAATTTTATTTTTATTCAACTTGCGCCCGGAGGCCCTGTTGAACAGATGATGATGAAAATGGAAAAGCAAAATGTTTCTGCTTTAGCGCGCATAACGGGGGAAAGTGCTTCTTTTGTGGAACGAAGTGCAAAATCGTCGAAGTATCAAGGTTCTCAAGGTGTGCGTGCGGATTTAATTCAAGATTTAAAAAAGCAATTCGGTTTTGATAAAACCATACATGAGCGTTTTTTGATAATGATGAAAAACTATTTGGCGTTCAATTTTGGAAAAAGTTTTTATCAAGATAAAAAAGTTGTTGATTTAATTTTGGAAAAAATGCCCGTTTCAATTTCTTTGGGATTGTGGAGTACATTCTTTATTTATTTAATTTCCATCCCTTTGGGAATTAAAAAAGCAGTGCATGATGGTTCTCGATTCGATATTGTGTCTAGTTGGGGTATTGTGATTGGTTATGCAATACCCTCTTTTTTATTTGCTTTATTTTTAATTATTGTTTTTGCCGGGGGGCGATATTTAGATTTATTTCCTTTGCGTGGGTTAGTTTCCGATAATTGGAACGATTTATCTGTACCGTCCAAAATTTTGGATTACTTATGGCATTTGGTTTTACCTGTTGCTGCAATGGTTGTTGGAGGTTTTGCAGGGTTGACTATGTTGACAAAAAATGCATTTTTAGATGAAATTAAAAAAAATTATGTGGTGGCGGCTAGGGCAAAAGGGTTGTCCGAAAACAAAATCTTGTATGGTCATGTATTTCGTAATGCAATGTTAATTGTTATCGCGGGATTTCCTGCAACGTTGATTAGCTTGTTATTTACTGGATCCGTTTTGATAGAGGTTATTTTTTCTTTGGATGGATTAGGTTTGTTAGGCTTTGAAGCTGTTATGAATCGTGACTTTCCCGTTATCTTTGGAACACTGTATATGTTTACATTGTTGGGGTTAGGTTTAAGCTTAATCAGCGATATAACTTATCATTTGATCGATCCCAGAATTGATTTTGAAAGGCGATTGTAATGCATGATTTAACCCGTCGCCGATTAAAACTTTTTAAAGCTAATAAAAGAGCTTTTTGGTCGTTGTGGATATTTTTATTTGTTTTTATCCTGTCTTTGTTTGCCGAGGTTATTGCTAATGATAAACCTGTTCTTGTTTGGTACAAAAGACATGCTTATTTCCCGTTGATTGAAAATTATACAGATGAATTTTTTGGGGGTAATTTGCCGACTTATGCCGATTACAAAGATGCTTTTACACGTCAAGAAATTGAAAAACATGGTTTTATGGTGATGCCTATAATTCCTTTTTCTTATGATACAGTGCATTACGATTTAGGGGAGGTGTCTCCATCTCCACCATCTAGAGGGCACTGGTTGGGCACAGATGATCAAGCTCGAGACATTTTGGCGCGATTGATTTATGGATTAAGAATTTCAATTTTATTTGGATTGCTGTTAACAATCATTTCTTGCTTTTTAGGAATTGTTATAGGTGCTGTTCAAGGTTATTTCGGTGGAAAAACGGATTTAATTTTACAACGAATTTTAGAAATTTGGAGCAGTTTGCCACAATTGTTTATTTTAATTTTGGTTTTTAGTTTGTTTCGTCCTAGTTTTTGGACTTTATTATTTGTGTTAATGTTGTTTAGTTGGCCAACTTTAGTTTTTGTTGTGCGCGCAGAGTTTTTGCGTGCACGGAACATGGATTATGTAAAATCGGCTAAGATTTTGGGATCGTCTGATTTTAAAATTATGTTCCATCATGTTTTGCCTAATGCGTTAGTGGCGACGTTGACTTATATTCCGTTTGTTTTATCAGGTGCCGTTGTTGCTTTAACAGCGTTGGATTTTTTGGGGTTTGGATTGCCTCTAGGAGAAGCGTCTTTAGGCGATTTAGTGCGCCAAGGTAAAGATAATATACAAGCTCCGTGGATAGGATTGACGGCCTTTGTGGTGCTTTCTTGTTTATTGTGTTGTTTGGTTTTTATTGGGGAAGGTGTACGTGATGCTTTTGACCCAAGAAAGGAGGCGCTGTAATGCTTTTAAACATTCAGGACTTAAGTGTTTCCTTTGGGAAAATGACGGTTGTGCACGATGTTTCTTTGCATGTTAATAAGGGTGAATGCGTTGCTTTGTTAGGCGCGACTGGATCGGGTAAGTCCGTGACGGCTTTATCTGTGTTGGGATTGGTTCAAAATGCAAAAATAAAAGGACACATATTTTTGAATAATAAAGACTTAACACTTTTAAATGACAAAGAAATGCAATATGTTCGTGGTCGGCGTATTGGTTTTATCTTTCAAGAACCTATGACCTCTTTAAACCCTTTGCATCGCGTTGGGAAACAAGTGGACGAGGTTTTGAAAACACATTTCAATCAATCTTCGAAAAGGCGAGTTGAAGAATTGTTCCAAATGGTAAAATTGAAAAATCCAAAAAAGAAAATGCGGGCATTTCCTCATGAATTGTCTGGCGGTGAACGACAAAGAGTGATGATAGCTATGGCTTTGGCTGGCAAGCCAGATTTGTTAATTGCAGATGAACCAACGACAGCTTTAGATGTAACAATACAAAAACAAATATTAGATTTGTTGAAATTTTTTCAAAGTCAATTTGGCTTGTCGATTTTGTTTATTTCTCATGATTTAAATGTTGTGCGGTATATGGCGGACAAGGTTTATTATATGAAAAATGGGTGTATAGTTCCTTGCCTTGCAGAAGTTTTTCCGAATAGCGCCTATCCAAAAGTTAAAAAAAATACGATTTGCATGTTAGATGTTCAGAAAATGAATGTTTTTTATGACGATTTTCATGTGTTGCATGATGTTTCTTTTCGTGTCCAAAGAGGGAAAACTTTAGGTGTTGTTGGGGAAAGTGGCTCAGGAAAAACGACTTTGGCGCATGCTTTGTTGAAATTAATACCTAGTATGGGGAAAATTATTTTAAATGGTTTAGATTGGTCGGCGCTACATGGAAGCTCTTTAAGACGTGAACGCATACGTATGGGATTCGTTTTTCAAGACCCTTTTTCATCATTAAATCCTAGATTAAGTATTTTGGATATTGTTGAGGAAGGATTAAAACTGCATGGAATGTTTTCAAAAGAAGAACGTCGAAGGGTTGTTTTTGAAACTTTGCGTCAAGTTGCTTTATTCCCAGAAATATTGAATCGTTATCCGCATGAATTGTCAGGGGGACAACGGCAACGTGTAGCGTTGACAAGAGCATTAGTTTTGCGTCCTCAAGTACTTATATTGGACGAACCTACAAGTGCGTTGGATAAAAAAACGCAAGAGTCACTTATCCAACTACTTCAAAAAATTCAACAAGATAATGACTTGACTTATTTATTTATTTCTCATGATATGCAACTTATTCAACGAGTTTCGGATGATGTGATTGTGTTGCAAGAAGGTGTTGTTATAGAACGCGCTTCCGTTCGCGACTTGTTTCAAAATCCGCAACAAAAATATACTCAAATGTTGATTCAGGCTTCATTTTTAAAAAGGAGAAAATAAAATGGCGTACAGAAAAACATCGGAAGTGTGTTCACGAAAATGTCCTTTTTTAAAAATTACACCTACAAAAAGCGGAGTAATTCCTTATCGATGTGTTTTATTTGATAGCTATTTAGTATTTAATGGCGCAATTTTGAGGTGCTCAAATTGTTTAGGTGGTCACCACAAAAGTACGAAAGAAGAAGGGTTAGAATTAATTGGCTCTATACAAGGAGATTTGAGAAAAGTGCAAAAAAAGCATTTTTTTCAAAAAATGCCTGCCCTTTATCAAAAAACTTTCGTTGATTATTTAAGGTTGTTTGGGAAATCTATTCCTTTGCCACAGTCAGTTGAAAAAATGGGTTCAATACATATCAACCCTTTGAAAAACAGCATGTTTTTTCCTCTTCCGAAGGAAAAAAAAGAAAGCACTAGGACAACGTTGGACAGAGAAGATATTCATCGATTATTGATGAGTAAAAAAGAAACTGTTTCAAGCCACGTGGACAATAAAACAATGAGATTGATTGAAAATTTATTTTTAGTTTTAGATGCTTCAGAAAAAAGCATGATGAAATCTATAATCTCTAATCCAAATGCTTTCGAAACGTTTTTGAAAAAATTAAAAACGATGAGTAGAAATGATTCATTACTTAAGAATGTGCGCCATGAAATTGACCAAATTTACACACAACAGGAACAAATTTATCAAAATCTTTATATTAAAGAGATGGGAAATCGAAGTCGGTAATATATTTTTTGTTGCTCTTTCACATAAGATATTCTATAGTGCCTTTTAAAAAAGATTAAGAAAATGACACAAGAAATAAAAGAACAAATTCAAGATTCCAAATTGGCGGATGCTTTAAGTGAACGTTATTTAGCGTATGCAATGTCAACGATTGTTTCCAGATCTTTACCCGATGTGCGCGATGGTTTGAAACCCGTACATCGACGGTTGTTGTTTGCGATGCGCCATTTAAAGCTTGATCCAAAAGCAGGGTTTAAAAAGTGTGCGCGTGTCGTAGGGGATGTGATTGGCAAATATCATCCGCATGGTGATGTTGCAGTGTACGAAGCGATGGTACGTTTGGCACAAGATTTTGCCGTGCGCTATCCTTTGGTAGAAGGGCAAGGCAATTTTGGGAATATTGATGGTGATAGAGCTGCCGCTATGCGGTATACCGAGGCAAGATTAACAAATGTAGCTTTGTTGTTAATGGACGGGTTGGATGATAATGCTGTGGATTTTTCTCCTACGTATGATGGGTCAGAAGATGAACCAGTGGTCATGCCAGCGGCTTTCCCAAATTTATTGGCAAATGGATCTTCGGGGATCGCGGTTGGCATGGCGACAAATATTCCCCCACATAATGTTCACGAACTTTGTCAAGCATTGCAATATTTGATTAAAAATCCTGATGCCGAAGTCGAAAAATTGGTCGATTTTATTCACGGTCCAGATTTCCCAACGGGTGGTTTGTTGATGGAAGATAAAACCAGTATTGTTCGGGCGTATGAAACGGGTCAAGGGGCTTTTCGTGTTCGATCGAAGTGGGAAAAAGAAGATTTATCTCATGGCCAATATCAAATTGTTGTAACGCAAATTCCTTATGCTGTCCCTAAATCGGATTTAATTGCTCGGATTGCTAAGTTATTATTGGATAAAAAGCTTCCTTTGTTGGCAGATATTCGAGATGAATCGGATGAAAATGTGCGTATTGTGATTGAACCTAAAAATAGAACTGTTGCCCCAGAATTGTTAATGGAGCATTTGTTTCAAAGAACCGATTTGCAAAGTACGTTTCATTTAAATATGAATGTATTAGATGCCGATAGTACCCCAAAGGTTATGAGTATAAAACAGGTTTTGCAGGCGTTTTTGAATCATCGACACATTGTTTTAAAGCGTCGTGCTCTTTATCGTTTGGATAAAATAAAATATAGGATGGAATTATTAAAGGGCTTTTTAATTACTTATTTGAACTTAGATAGAGTTATCGCCCTTATTCGAGGGGAAGACGAGCCTAAACCGTTGTTGATGCAAGAATTTAAACTTTCGGACATTCAAGTTGAGGCAATTTTGAATATGAAATTGCGTTCTTTACGTAAATTGGAAGAAATGCAAATTAAAGACGAATTTAATGATTTGGACAAACAACGTCAAGAGTTAGAAAAATTATTACAAGACGAACCTTTGCGGTGGCAGGCTATTCATCAACAAATTGAAGAAGTTAAAAAAATGTTTGGCTCTAAAACGGCTTTAGGGGAAAGGCGTACGATTGTTGTGAATACTCCTGTGGCAATGGATGTGCCGGCTGAATCATTGATTGAAAAAGAACCTATTACGGTTGTGTTGTCCAATAAAGCATGGCTTCGTGCGTTAAAAGGACACGTTAATGTGGATGATATCCGCTTTAAAGAAGAAGATAGCATTGCTTTCTTTGTATATGCACAAACAACAGATAAGATTTTGTTTTTTGCCTCAAATGGTCTTTTTTACACTATTATGGGTGATAAAATCACAGGAGGTCGAGGTTTTGGCGCACCTATTCGTTTGATAATTGATTTACCCGAAAATGAAAATATTGTGGCAATGTTTATTTTTGATGAAAAACAAAACTTGATTGTTGCGTCGGCATCGGGAAAAGGATTTCAAGTTAAAATGACAGATGTTGTTGCTCAAACGCGTTCTGGGAAAATTGTTTTGAACCTTGCTGAAAAAGATGTGGCGACGCTTTGTGTCCCCGTTGTTGGAGATAAAGTCGCTGTTATGGGGCAAAATCGGAAGTTGTTGATTTTTGATATCCAAGAATTACCCACAATGACTCGAGGACAAGGTGTTATTTTGCAAAAATATCAAGGAAGTAAAATTGCGGATATAGAAACATTTAAAAAGGAAGATGGATTCCCATTCGCATTTGGTAATGGAGTTCGTATTGAAAGAAATTTGACGGCTTGGGTTGGGAAACGGGCAAGTGTCGGTAAACTCCCGCCTGTTGGGTTTCCTAGAAATAACCGTTTTAAATAAAGAATATATTAAAAGATATTTTGTGTCGTAGGTTTCTTTAAGGGTATCTTTTAATGTGTGTTTCATTTCTTAAGTAAGAAATTATAACATTTTCTCCTACTTGAAGGTTATCTTCGTTGCTTTGGACAATAGATACCTTTATCCCATTTTGTTTTTCGATGATAAATTGAAATGCCGAATCTTTGGTAATAGCTTTTTCTGCGGTTCCACCAGTAATTCCACCGGCAATAGCTCCTCCCACAGCTCCAATGACGTTGATGGCAGTGTTGCCCCCGATCATTGACCCTGCGGCTCCTCCAGCAATAGCCCCTCCAATAACTCCGACTTCGGAAGAGCCTTCGATTTTTACGGGATATATTGCAATAATTTTACCAAACTGAATTTGTGCTTCTTGACCAACATAGGATCGGTTATATGAAGAGTTTGTTTCTCCAGTGCTACAAGCTGTCAACAAAGTACACGCTAATAAAATGGATAATATTTTTTTCATGTTTTCCTCTTTTTATAAAAATTCTTGGCAGTTGGTTGTTTTTCATCTAGAGTAAAAAAACTGTTTTTTTATGAGAGCTATTTTATGATAAAGAAAATTTATGAAAAATCAATCAAAAAAATGTACCAGTGGACTTTGCATGTTTCAGAAAAAACCAATGCTGTGTGGGTTTTGGCTGCTGTCGCATTTATAGAGAGTTCTTTTTTCCCCATTCCTCCAGACATTATTTTAATTCCGCTTGTCCTTGCGAATCGAAATAAAGCGTTTATGCTGGCAACAGTGTGTACAGTGTCTAGTGTTATGGGCGGGATCTTTGGTTATTTTATTGGTGATTTCTTGTACGAAAGTGTAGCTGTTCCTGTCTTGAATTTTTATCATTATACACAACAATTTGAAAGCTTTGTCGCCCAATATCACAAATATGGGGCATGGATTGTCTTTGGTGCAGGGATAACTCCTTTCCCCTATAAAATCATTACAATTGCAAGTGGTGTAGCACATTTGGATTTGTGGGTATTTTCTATTGCTTCTGTGTTAGCGAGGGGAATTCGATTTTTCCTGGTTGCGTGGCTGCTTTGGAAATGGGGGCAACCGATGAAAGTATATATCGAAAAAAATCTAGGATGGTTGTCGATTTTGTTCTTTGTTTTATTAATCGGCAGCTTTGTATTGTTAAAATTTTTGTAGATTTTTAACATTCTATTTTAACCTGAATTAAATACGTGATAAAAATCGCGAAGAAGGGGGGGGGAGGTGTGGTATATGTCTTTTTTTGAACTGTGTAAACATTTTTGGTCGATACGTGTGAATAGGCGTCGTTTGGTTTTTGGAACATGTCTTATTTTTGTGTTTTTGTGTGTTATGTGGAGTTGTTTTTTTAAAGAAATTTTTTATCAACGTTGGTATGGGAAACCCACAACAGAAACGGACTTTACCATCTATTTAAACGAGCCGGAACAAATACCTGTTGATTTTACAGATACTTTCCGTATTACAGGAAAGAATATTGAATTTGAAATGAAACCATTGGCAAATTATAAATTTTACGGAATGGTTGGGGATAAGCATGCGTTCAAACCGAAAACTTCTCCGAATAGTGTTACTTTTTATGCACAAATTGTTCCTTTTGATCTTTGTTTGCTTTTTGGACCTATGGCGAACAAAGAATTCATTAAAAAATATGATTTTAGAACTTATGGACGCGGAGGTGGCCCTGAACGTGCCATTTCATGGAACGACCCCATTTATTTTGAATCAGTCAAAATGGCAAACGGTAGAAAATGGTATCGTTATTATACAAATAACCATTCAATTCCTGCCAATAAGAATGTTTATCGCGCACTGGAAATTGCAAAAAGATATGATATGATTTATTTGGAGGGCTATTTAGTCGAATATAGTGGGTGGGAAAAATTGAAAGACGGAAGTAAATGGAATGGGATTCACATGAAAAGTAGCTTAACAAGAGAAGATACTCGGAATGGGGCTTGCGAACAATTTTATATTCAAAAAGTTATTTTAAACGGATATATTTATCAGTAAAATGATTTTGTATTAGTTGAAATTTAAATCCAAACATCTAAATGTAATAAAAAATAAATGAATAAATATATTAATGTTAATTCCAAAAGACTTGATGGATGATTAATTCTATTTTTATATTTTTTTAATTCATTTTTTATCTTAATCCCTCTTTTTTTCGGACCGTTTAATGTTTCTTTTTTATTCTTATTTCATATTATTTAAAATATTCTCTTGACTTTTTATAAAAAATTTTGTAAAAGAACCTCTCTAGTTTATTGAAGAAAGGATTTTATTATGGCAAAGCGTTGTCCAGTGACAGGAAAAGGTGTGCAAAGCGGTAACACCGTTAGTCATGCAAATAATAAGAAAAGATGTCGTTTTATTCCTAACTTACAAATGGTCTCTTTGTTGAGTGAAACATTGGGTAATGCTATTAGGATGCGCATTTCGGCGCGTGGTTTACG
>CAZXTR010000020.1:0-1858 GCA_964643615.1 uncultured Lactobacillales bacterium
GTCTGCCCCCGAAGTCGTTTTGTTTCATTTATACAATATAGCGAAAGAACAACAAGTTCCCTTTTTAATGACAGCACGAAAAACCCCAACGTGGCAATTACCAGACCTAAAAACCCGCATGAGAACCATTCCTACTTTAACAATTCAACCACCCGACGATTTTTTGATGATGTCGTTGTTGTGTAAAGCTTTTATTTCAAGACAAGTCGATGTTGATAGCGATGTTGTTGCCTATCTTTTAACACATTTAGACCGTTCTTATATTGCCATTCATCAAATTGTCGAATTAGCTGACAATGTATCATTGTCGCAAAAAAGACGCATTACCATTCCTTTAATCAAAGAAGCTATTCAATCTTTAAAATAATCTTGAGCTTGTGCCAAATCTTCGGGCGTATTAATATCAGCGGGAGCATCTTCAATCAACTTCACTGACGAGACAACTAAAGTGGAAATAGTCATACCATTTTCCAACGCCCTCAATTGTTCTAATTTTTCTTGCTTTTCTAAAATTCCTATGGGGCATGCAACAAACCTTTTCAACGCGTCTATTTTATAAACATAAATCCCAATATGCCAATACGCTTTTTCAACCAGGCCTTTGTCACGATTAAAAGGAATAGGACTTCTGGAAAAATACAATGCTCGTCCGTAATTTTGTCCAAAAGGAATCCCTACGGCTATTTTGACATATGTAGGATTTTGTATATCTTTTAACTCTGTTATTTCTTTGCACACTGTCGCCCAATCCGACCCCGTCTTTTCTAACAAATCAACTAATTGTAAATTTAATTTGGGGTCAACGTTAATGCCATCGCCCTGATAATTCACAACCGTATCGTATTTTGTCCCTTTTGGATCGATTTCTTTTAACGCTGATACTATTCTGTCTGTCCCCGAAGGAAGGCTTGGATCGGTCAATACTGATTGCGCACCAAATTTGCTGACTTCATTAATAATTTCTTTATCCCCTGCGGCAATGTAAATGTCTTTAGCGGGATGTTCTTTAACCGCGTGTTCATACACACGCTGAATAACCGTTTTCCCGTTCACCATCGCCAAAGGTTTATTCGGCAACCGAGATGATTTTAGCCGCGTTGGAATAATAATTGCTATTCTTGACATTTTTCTATCTCCTTTTTTATTCTTTCAATAATTATTTTTTTTTCATTTGATGCATAAGGTTTTGATGGCGCACCCCATACTGTTTCTGGCCACAAAGGATCTTTTTTATAACGACAAATAATATGAATATGCATTTGTGGAGTTTTGTTTCCTATGGTCGCAACGTTTGTTTGATCTGGATGAAACAAGTGAAGCATAACTTGTTCCACAATGTTAACTTCGCTAGTTAATTCTAATCTTTCATCCAAAGTTAAATCGCCCAAACAATGAACATCTTTTCTTCGAGGAACTAAAAAAACCCATGGGTAATCTTTGTTGTCTTCAAATAAAACCGTACATAAACCCAAATTACAAATAAAATCTTTATTTTTTAAGTTCGCGTGCAATTCAAACATTATCTTAACCTTTCTAATAAATAATCGGGAATAGCCCCTTCTAATTTTTCAATTTCATCTAAAGAATGCCCCCGTGCGATTAAATCCGCAGTAATACCTGTTTTTGTAATCAAAACAGTCTTCAATTCTGCATTTTTCCCACCCAAAATGTCTGTCCGTATGGTATCCCCAACCATTACGGTTTCTTCGGGCTTTGCTTGCGCTTTATTCAACGTAAAACGGTATACCTCAAGATACGGTTTCCCAATCCAATACACTTGGCCGCCATGTTGTTCATAATATTGAGCAAGACTGCCTTGTGTCACGTATTTTTCAGCCCCTATCATTGAAAAAAAATC
>CAZXTR010000020.1:1958-15189 GCA_964643615.1 uncultured Lactobacillales bacterium
CCGAACCCGCCACTTTATCCAAAAAATTTTCTTGTATTAATTTGTATTGAAAAACATCACCTGAAGTAATTACGTCAGTATAATGTTCTCCTTGAATGAAACCGTTTTTTTTGTGCTTTTCTTTAAAATGCGAACTTATCGTCGTAGCGTTCGATAAAATGTAAATCTTTTTACCCAGGGACATCAATTCTTGACACACCTTTAATGCTGAGGGGTAAAAAGCCTTTCCATCCCACAAAACACCAAAAACATCAATAATAAAAACGTGGTAAAAAGACGTTATATCTAGCAATGATTTTATTTTTTTCATAAAACAAATGTGCCTTTTTTAATTAATTTCAATTTTTTATCATATGCACGAAAAGTTTGCCTAATAATTGCTTCAGATTTGACTTAAAAATAGGCGATTTAACCTCTTTATTTTCTAATACTTTATAATTTTGGGAAAAAATTGCAACATTTTTAAACAATGTGACGGCAATTGGCCAATATCAGTATAATGATAAAATTCTGGATCTTCTGAATGAATAGAGCTTTTTTTACCGTCTTTTTTCACTTAACCAATCATATACATAATGCCAATCTGTCTGTCCACATTACACTCAAAAGTGACTCTGTTTCTTTCCCTAAAACTAAAACATCCAAAAGGCCATTATCATCACAATAGCTTTGAGGAATAAAACCATAATTTTTAAGATAGTGCACAGCACTGTATAAAATTCTATCGACACACAACATACCAATTTTTATCTAATTCATATTTTCCAGAAATCCTTCAGAAACTTCTATTACTACCAACATGGTTTCAGAGAGAGATTTGTACCTCTGCTAACATCATGATATGGATGCTTTTTTTATAATTCTTTGGTTGATTTATTATGCGAAGCTATTCATTTTTAAAATAAAAATAAAGGTTTGTTAATATTTTTTGTTTACATTTTATATTTGTTTTTAACATACGGAGGTATAAAATGACTGTATTATTAATTTTGCTAGTTGTATTCATTACTTTTATCGTATTTATGTACAATTCTCTTGTTCTTGCTAGACAACGTGTACGGGAAGGATGGAGCGACATTGATGTCCAACTAAAACGTCGATATGATTTGATTCCTAATTTGGTAGAGACTGTCAAAGGTTACACCAAACACGAATCAAACACCTTGCAAAGTGTGATTAAAGCGCGTAACATGGCAATGTCCGTCCACGGTAATAGTACAGATCGGAGCAATGTCGAAAATGCATTAAGCAACACCTTAAAATCTATTTTTGCATTGTCCGAAGCTTATCCTGACTTAAAAGCCGATTCTTCTTTTATACAATTACAACAAGAAATTGCTGACACCGAAGACAAAATCAGCGCGTCCAGAAGGTTTTACAATTCAACCGTATTAAGTATGAACACTCGCGTTGAAATGTTTCCTTCTTCTTTGATTGCTAAAGTTTTTCATTTTGAAAAAGAAGATTTTTTTGAATCCAGTGAAGACGAAAAAGAAGTCATAAAAAAAACACCCGAAATATCTTTTAAATAAACAGAGGAACAGATGCCTACATTAACAGTTTACGATCACATCACGAAAAACAATGTTAAAACTATTTTTTTGTGTTTGTTGTTTCCTTTTGCAATATCTATACTAACAACAATTATACTTTTTTCTGTAATGTTGTTTGTAATTAAAGAAGTTCCAACAGAAAGCGGAGGGCATCTTTTAAACAAAGAGTCTCTTTGGCTTGCAATGAATTTGACGTATTCTAACTTGCCTATCGTTTTAGGATGGATTTTGAGTCTAACAACATTGTGGACTCTTTATGCGTTTTGGAGAGGAGATCGCATGATTCTTTCAATGACAAAAGCATCTCCTCTAACGCGCAAAGAATATATCAATGTTTATTGCACAGTCCAAAATGTAGCAATTACAGCAGGACTGCCTGAACCAAAAATGTATATCATCGACGACGATTCTTTAAATGCTTTTACCACAGGATACAGTCCAAAAACAGCCTCTATCGCCCTTACAAAAGGAGCTATAGAAAAGTTGTCCCCTTTGGAATTAGGAGGGGTCATTGCTCATGAAATGGCACATATTGGCAACAGAGATATTCGTTTAAATTTAGCAATTATTGTGATTATGAATGTTTTTGTGTTTTTGTTAGATTTCGTTTTGCGCATATTTCTCCATTGCGGACGCAATAAAAATCCATCTAAAATAACTCCTTTTTTTATCCCAATTATAATTGCTTTATTTGTTTTTAATTTGTTTTTAGCGCCGTTTTTATTTTTTGCCATATCTCGCACACGGGAGTATGCGGCTGATGCTACAGGCGCTTTATTGACTCGAAACCCGCACGCACTAGCTTCTGCTTTGCGCAAAATTTCAAATGATGCACATGTTGAAGTTTTAGCCGACAATAAATCCATGGCAACGGCTTGCATTGCTGACCCTTATGCTAAACATTTACTGTTTTCTAATTCAACGCATCCACCCATCAAACAGCGGATCTCTCGATTAGAAAAAATGGCGTAATTAAAAAATTAATTTTTAGAAAAACCTTAAATAGGCCTGTTTCTGTTTTTGTAGCATATCTAACGCAACATGAACTTTTCCTAAGGTCATTATAATAAAAAAAACATCCAAACTTATTACAACAATCGTCCATTTTTGTTAATCATTATAAATGAAAGATATTTTATGGGATGCTACATTAAATCAAAATGAGCGACACCCAAAAAGGCCTTGCACAAAAAAGAGAAAATAAATCATTGTACGGTTTTATTTCCTTTTTTTGTTGTTATTGACACGCACAGTATTTTAATTATACAAGCGTTTTTGACTTATTTCTTTTGGCTTTTTCCATTACTATTTCTTCAAATGTCACCGCCGGCCGTTGGCTAAAATCTAAACTATATGGAACATTCGCCTGCTTATTACATAAAGGAAAATCCAATACAATAAGAACCCCTTTTTCTCTTAATCGTTCTAATGCCGTTTTCCCTTCTTTGTTTTTTTCCTTAAAATCAACACCATTATTAACAAGATATGTAATGCATCGATACGCCTCATAGTCAATAGCTATATGCAAAATTCTTTGCCCTTTACTCCCCTCTATAATAGAGGGGGATCGCTTAGCTAATTCTATAAAGATATCCTCCTTTTTTGAAGCAAAGAATTTTTCCACTTCTTTACTGTCGTCTTTAATATCCATCACGTATTCGGTTAATTTTTTTAAATCTCTTAATTTTTCTATTTTCTCCAATTCTTCAGGTGTCATTTTTTGTCCCTCTTTTTAAGTTACGCTTGCGTTCTAACTTAAAAATGATTTAGAGTTAATGATTTTGTCGTACCTTTACGTAAACGACTATAAACAAATTCTAGCGTTGTTATTGTTTGAATACTTTTTGTTCTGGGCTTCAAATCAACAATGCGTGGGCAGGGCACTTTACCCTTCATCAATAGATTTTCAAATCCACCTAAAGATACAAATGAACCGCCACACATATTCTTTATTCGCGCGTTTTTGATTGCCCTATCATTTCTATTACCCTTCTTTTAAATGTAAGCGTTATTGGCAGTTTCAATATGCCATTACGCGGTTCATTTTGAACGGTATAAGATATTCTGTCATCAATCCTTTTAGTGATCGATTTTTTAATTTTTGTTTCTTTTATTTTACGTCTTGTTTCTTTTATATAATCTTTACTCTTTTCCGAGTCCTGTAAAGTGGGAAGATCCAAAAGTTGCTTCCCTAGCTGACCATCAACCATCGACGGTTCCTTTTTAACTAACTCTATAAAAAGATCATTTTTTCCTAAAACAATCGCAAGAACTGCTAATCCTTCCAAGCCACGAACTTGACTTTTATTAATTACAAACAATGCTAATTCTTTTTTCCCAAGTTCGATTGCTTGACAAAGAAACGAATATAAATTAGTTTTATCTGATTTTTTAATCACTTTTTTAATCGTCTCTTCGTTTGCATTCATCAACAAATTTTTAAAAAAAGACTCCATTTCTTCTGGTTTTTGTCTGTTTTTTTTCATAAATTCAATCAACGATTTTAAATCATTTGAACTTTCTATTTTTTTTAACTCTTCAGGTGTCATTTTTACTCCTTTTTTTGTTTAAAAATTAAATATAAATCAAAAAACATCTAAAGTCAACTTTTTGTCATTCTTTTTGTATATTTTTTTATAAAAATATTATTCTTCAAATATCTCCGCTTCGTTTCCCAGCATATTCAATCACTATTTCTGTAAAAATGAAGAGATGATAAAACTAAATCCTTTACACTTCTTGCAAAGATGGATACCGACGATTATACCAAATCGCAATTAATTAAACGACTTTCGCAACTGTTCCCGTTGGAGTGTCTTTGATTTGAATGCCCATTTGTAATAATTCTTGTTTCAAAGCATCTGCCAACGCCCAATCTTTCGATACCCGAGCCATTTGTCTTTGATCTATTAATTCTTGGGCCCCTGCAGGTAAGGGCTTTTCTTGAAGCGAATCTAATATACCCAAAACGCCATCCAATTTTGTCATTTGAACGATTATCTTTTGCGCATCAAGAGCGGACAAGGCTTCAAAATTTTTATTAACAACACCAATCCATTCAAAAATCCCCGCCAAAGCCATCGGCGTATTTAAGTCATTATCCATTGCATTTTCAAAATCAAAAACAACTTTTTTGATCGATTCATCTGTTTTTGACCACCCTTTTCCTTGGGCTCGCACCAATCTGTCTATAAAATTTTGGAATTTATCGATAACAGTTTGATTGCCGGCCATATTGCTTTCTAAAAAATCCAATGGTTGACGGTAATTTGCCCGTAAAAATTCATATCGAATAGCCTTTGGTGTATAACCTTTATTCACTAAATCTTTAACAAGATAGCAATTTTTCAAAGACTTGCTCATTTTTTTGCCATTAACTGTCAAGTGTGCATTATGCAACCAAAAATTCACAAATGGCACGCCAAAAGCACTTTCTGATTGCGCTATTTCATTTGTGTGGTGAGGAAAAACCAAATCTTCCCCACCTGTGTGAATGTCAAAAGGTTGTCCTAAATATTTATGGCTCATAGCAGAACATTCAACATGCCATCCTGGGCGACCTTTGCCAATACGCGTATCCCAAAAAACATCCCCGTCCGCAGGCGTCCAAGCTTTCCATAAAGCAAAATCTTGTGCATCTTCTTTTTCATATTCATCAGATAATCGCCCCTCAGCATTGGTCTTTAATTCTGAAATTTTTATATTCGCCATTTGCCCATATTCTCTAAAAGAGGTTATTTTAAAGAAAATATCGCCACTTGACGAACGATAGGCATGGCCTTTTTCTAACAATATTTCAACTAATTCGACCATCGCTTCAATTTCGTCCGTTGCACGAATGACTTTATCAGGCTTACCGATGTTCAAAGTTTCCCAATCTTTAAAAAACTCATTCATATAAAAAGTCGTGTAATCACGCAAAGATTGTCCTTTTTCTTTCGACGTACGAATCGTTTTATCATCCACATCCGTAATATTCATTACAAATGTGACTTCAAATCCCTTATATTTCAAATAACGTCGAACTAAATCATAAAAAATAAACGCACGCAAATTACCAATATGTGCATAATTGTAAACAGTAGGACCACAACCATACATACGAACTTGATTCCCTTTTAATGGTTTAAATTCTTGCATGCCGTGTGTGCGCGTATTATAAAATTGAAGCATGAGTCTTAATTCCTTTTGTTAACTATACAGACAAATTGTAATCTATCTAGAACAAAAAAACAAGGGAAAGGTAATGAAAATAATTTTTGATCAGCCTGTAACTAACGCTTTATCGGTGCTAAAAGCAGGAGAACTTATCCTCTATCCTATGGACACAACAAACAAGAAAGTGGTTGGTAAAATTTTTAAAATTAAAAAACGGCTAAAATGCAAACCAATGATTTTGTTATTAGCAAACATTGCTGACGTTCATTTTTACGTTCAAGGCGTTCCCTCTCCGTACACGCTATGAGTTTATTACAACAAGCTGTTAAGCCTTTGACTTGATTTTCCCCAAAGGAAAAATATTTCCCCTTCGTTGTTATCCACTAAACAAGAAATGGTTTTGTCTTGCGAAGCGCCAGCTAAAGGAATTCTATCACATATTTAAAAATGGATGAAGCCGGTTTTATTGCCCATATCCGTTAATCTTTATTTTTCCCAAATGATGGATTTTCACACGTTTTTTGAAAAACAGATTCAGGATTAACGCGAACGCCCCGCCACGAAAGAGCCACGTGTAAATGAGGTCCTGTACTACGCCCCGTGGATCCAACTTCGCCCAAAATATCTCCTTGGCAAACAAATGCGCCTTCAGGCACATTCAAGCGACTTAAATGGTTATAACTGGAAAACACGCCTGATCCATGCTCTATTAAAATAGTACCTCCTGTGTAAAACATATCACTTTGTGATAAATGCACAATACCATCAGCAATAGCCTTTATCAACGTCCCTTGAGGCGCCGCTATATCTAGCCCATTGTGGATGCTTTTGGGTACTGTACCATAAATGCGTTGCTTACCAAAAGGACTGGAGATACGACCCTCTATAGGCCAAATAAAACACAATGGTAAGATAGTTAAATCTTCTTTATCCCGCGCATCGTTTAACATTTTCTGTTCTTTTGCAATACGTTGTTCATCTAATTTTGTCGGGGTCACCGTCCGTTGAGGAACGCCAATAATAGTTTCTGTTTCCAATGGATATGTTTGCACCGGCACAGATAACTTCGTGATTTTATTCCCTTTTTCAACATGCAAAATAATGTTATTCTCTTGCGTGAGTCCAATACCAAAAACAAAAAGCCCTTCTTCGTTGGGAATTAATTCAAAACCACGATAAAAAACGCGCTCATCCTTATCTGTCCGCCCATAAATCAATTGTCCTTGCTCTAGATTTTTAGGCAAAGTAATACTTTGTGCTTTTCCCCACAATAAAAACAAAAATAAAAGCGTATAAACACCTATTAACCTCATAATAAACTTCCTTGACGAGGAGTAGATACCGAAATAATGCCATCTTTGAAGTGAATGTCTAATTCGTTTTTTTGTCGGGCAGATTGAACGTCTAAAATCGGGCGATTGTACGAATCCGTAACAAAAGCAAAACCTTTGTCCAAAATACGTTCATAAGAATGCGCATCTAACAATCTTCCCAACCCCTTGACTTTATCTACTTCTCGTTGGAAAAATGTGGAAAAAGCAAGGTGAAAGCGTTCTTCTTTATCATCCAAGCGTTGCGTGTATTGTACAATCATATCCGTCAAGCGAGGCAGGTCTCTACTTAGCCCCTCAACGTATATCTTTTTTTCGTGAATCCGTCGATATAAGCCCTCACGCAAACGCATCTCGTTTTTATCCAATTGGCTTATCAATTCGTGACGCACAGGAACTGCCTTTTCTGCGGCGGCCGTCGGAGTTGGCACACGCAAATCAGATACAAAATCAATCAAAGTTGTGTCCGTTTCATGTCCAACCGCAGAGATCAAAGGAATAGTACATCTAACAACGGCTCTAGCCACTTTTTCTTCGTTAAAGCTCCATAAATCCTCCAAACTACCCCCACCTCGCGCGACAATCAAAACATCAGGGCGAGGAATTATGCCCCCTGTCTTTGGTAAATTGCTAAACCCATCAATAGCAGCAACAATTTGGTCCGAAGCGCCTTGCCCTTGAACCAATACAGGCCATAAATAAACCGTGCGACCGCATCTATCTTTTAATCTATGCATAATATCCCGAATGACGGCACCTGTTGAGCTAGTTATCACACCTATTGTTTCTGGCAAATAAGGAATTTTTTTCTTTCGTGACGCGTTAAACAACCCTTCGTCTGCTAATTTCCTTTTCAGTTCCTCTAATTGTTTCAACAACGCACCGATACCTGCAGGTTCAGCATGTTCTACAATCATTTGATAATTCGAACGTCCTGGATAAGTCGAGATCTTACCTGTGCAAATTACTTCCAGCCCTTCAACAAGAACGTCTTGCAATCCAGATGCAAGACCTCGCCAACAAATTGCACTTAAAACCGCCTCTGTATCCTTAATAGAAAAATAAACATGGCCCGATGACGCCTTTTTAATGCCCGATACCTCTCCTTTGACTTGGATATTACTAAAAGCCGTTTCTACAACGTCTTTTAATAATAAAGAAACTTGCGTCACTGAAAAAATAGGATACGGTTTTTCCATTTTTAAACTTTCCTTTTAACGTAGTGATTTAAAAAATTGAGCCAACATATCTACACATTTCTTTTTCCCTATACCACAATAAACTTCTGGTTTATGGTGGACAGTCGAACACGTGTATAAACAAGGACCATTTTCTACTGCGCCCGATTTTTCGTCGTACGCACCAAAGTAAAGTCTGTCTATTTGCGCCCAAGAAATAGCTCCCGCACACATACTACATGGTTCTAATGTCGAAAATATGGAATAACCTGATAAATTCGTTGTCTTTAATTTTCTTTGCGCACGTCTTAAAGCTAAGAGTTCGGCATGCGCGGTTATGTCATTTTGATTAACAACCTGGTTGCCCGCGCTACATAAAACAAGCTTTGTTTGCGTGTTAAAAATCACCGCCCCAACAGGGACGTCGCCTTTTTGATACGCTTCCTTTGCACGCCTAACTGCAAGATTTATTATGCTGTTATTCACTTTTTACTACCTTTTTTATTTTTATGCTCTTATACTAACATGATTATGGAAAAGAAAAAAGAAAGAATTACAAAATTAATGGCTCAAGCCGGGCTCTGTTCGCGACGAGATGCGGAAAAATGGATTACATCAGGTCGCGTTTGCATTAATGGCGTTGTCGCACAACAGCCTGTTCCTTTAGTGGATGAAAACGATAAAATTGTTGTTGATGGAAAGCCTTTAGGTTTAAAAATCGAGCGTCGTTTATGGTGTTACAATAAACCATCTGGGTTAATTACAACACATAAAGACCCCCAAGGGCGCCCTACTGTTTTTGATTGTTTACCCAAAGGATTACCCAGGGTTATTTCTGTGGGACGCTTGGATTTTAATTCCGAAGGGTTGCTTTTGTTAACGACCGATGGCGCTTTAGCTCGTACTTTAGAACTTCCGTCTAAAGGCTGGAAAAGAAAGTATCGCGCTCGCATTCACGGTCATATAAATCCAGAAATCATACAAAAGCTTCAAAAAGGTATTTGCGTCAATGGCATTAACTATGCTCCATGCGTTATCCAAGTCGAAGAAAACCAAACCAAAGGCAGTAATCAATGGATTTTAATCACTTTGTCTGAAGGAAAAAATCGTGAAATTCGCAATATAATGGCGCATTTTGGTTTTTCAGTCAGTCGATTGATTCGTATATCATATGGACCTTTTCAATTGGGGACTTTACCCGTGGGCGAAGTGCGAGAAGTTTCTCAAAAAGTATTAAAGGAACAAATTTAATGCGTATTATTGGGGGGCAATTCAAAGGGCGTCTATTACATTCTCCACAGGATGATAAAACACGACCAACGTCTGATAAAGCAAGACAAGCATTGTTCAATATTTTGGATATTAAACTTGAAAAAAGTCGGCGGTTATGGAGAAATATTACATTTTTAGACGTCTTTGCTGGCACAGGCGCCGTTGGAATAGAGGCTTTATCAAGGGGAGCAAAAAAATCGTTCTTTATTGAAAACCATATACCAGCCATTCTTTGTATTAAAGATAATTTAAAATCTATTGATAATGGTGTTGTTGTGACGTGTGACGCATGTTGCCCGCCTTTTTGTACAAAGCCAGTTGATATTGCTTTTTTAGACGCCCCCTATACGTCCCAATTGTGGGAAAAATCATTGTGCGAATTGCAAAAAAAAGGTTGGATTAATGCGGACTCTATGATTATTGTAGAAATCGAAAACAAAGAAGAAATTACCCTACCCTCTTGTTTTAAATTAAAAGAAGATCGATTATATGGCCGCAATCGTTTGTTAATTTGTCAATTTAAAGGCAATACTGCTGTCATTCAAGCAGATAATCTAAATATTTCATAAAGGAGTTTTATATGATTGATTTAATGTCAAACGCACTACGGATGATTTCTGCGGAAGCGGTCTTAAAGGCGAAATCCGGGCATGCTGGCGCACCGTTAGGAATGGCCGATGTTGCAACTGTCCTATGGTCAGAATTTTTAAAGTTTGATGCCGAAGATCCGCAATGGGCGGACAGAGATCGCTTTGTCCTTTCTTCAGGACATGCGTCAGCATTATTGTACGGATTGCTGTATTTAACAGGATTTCATGATGCTTCATTAGCGGATTTAAAAAACTTTAGACAACTTCACTCCAAAATGGCGGGCCATCCAGAATATGGCCTTTTGCAAGGCGTTGAAGCAACAACAGGCCCTTTGGGGCAGGGCCTTGCAATGGCTGTTGGAATGGCAATCGCAGAACGTCGCTTGCAACATCGTTTTGGAATACAATTAGTCAACCACTTTACTTATGTTTTTGCAGGGGACGGTTGTTTAATGGAGGGCATAAGCGAAGAAGCTATTGCTTTGGCTGGACATTTGAAATTAAATAAACTTATCGTTTTTTGGGACAATAATGGTGTTACAATTGACGGCAAAACGGATATTGCTTCATCAACTTGTCAACGAAAACGCTTCGAAGCAAATAGTTGGGACTTTTTAGAAATAGATGGTCATGATAAAAAACAAATTCGGCATGCTGTTTCTGAAGCGCAAAAAAACAGCCGACCTACTTTGATTGCGTGCAAAACTATTATTGGGTGGGGCACATCAAAGGCAGGGACAGAAGAAGCGCACGGGGCTCTTTCGAGTGAAGAAGATATAATTTTGCTAAAAAATAATTTAAGGTGGAACGCAGCATCTTTTGAAGTCCCTCAAAATATACTAGATAATTGGCGTCTTGTGGGGAAAAAAGGACAAAAAAAAAATTTAGCGTGGCAAGCACAATTGGATAAAAATGTCTTTCGAGAAACTTTTAAAAAAACCGTTATCCAAGACAACATACCTACATATACGCGCGACATTTATAATATTTGTCTTGACAATTTATTAAAAGATAACCCCGTCCAAATATCCACAAGGAAGGCTTCTCAAAAAATATTGGAAATACTTGTGCCTTTGATGCCAAATATTATTGGCGGTTCTGCTGATTTAACAGCATCAAATTTAACCAAAACCCCAAGAAGTGTTAATTTTACGGCAGATAATTATGATGGAAATTACATTAACTATGGCATTCGTGAACATGCGATGGGTGCAATTATGAATGGGATTGCGTTACATCGCGGGCTTATTCCTTATGGAGGGACTTTTCTTGCTTTTATGGATTATTTAAAACCCGCTTTGCGATTAAGTGCTTTGATGAAACAACACGTGATTTACATTTTCACACACGATTCTATAGGGGTAGGCGAAGATGGCCCAACACATCAACCAATTGAACAATTAGCATCGTTAAGATCTGTACCAAATATGACAGTTTTAAGACCTTGCGATGGCATTGAAGCGGCTGAAAGTTGGCAAATTGCACTTTCCCATCGAACGGGACCCATAGCGTTAATACTATCTCGACAAAATTTGCCGTTTATACGCGCCGAATCAACCGAAAATTTAACCAATAAAGGTGCGTACATTATATCTTCTCAAAAACAATTTTTAGCTACAATTATAGCAACTGGATCCGAAGTCTCTTTAGCTATGCAAGCACAAAAAGAATTAATGAATGTTTCACAAATACCCATCAATGTTGTGTCTATGCCATCTTGGGAATTATTTAGCCAACAACCCGCTGATTATCAAAAAAGTGTGTTGGGCAAAGCCCCTCGAGTTGCTGTAGAAGCTGGAAGTCCCTTCGGTTGGGAACGTTATGCTCAATCAATTATTGGCACGAACAGATTCGGATTGTCTGCCCCTGCCAACATGGTTTACGAACAATTAGGGATTACTGTAGCACATATTGTAACAGAGATTAAAAATTTAATCAAAAAAGAAAAAGGCTTATTATGAAATTTATTCCATCTTTATAAAATTATGCTCTGTGATTTGTTTTCCTTATCTCTTTGATTTATTTATAATGAGCGCTTATCTTAAGGTTCCCTCTATTGAATAAAAACTACTAGGTTGTTCTTCAGCCTCTTGTAAAAGAGGTTTTTCTTCTTTACAAACAAACAAAAATGCGATAGAAAAGGAATAGTTTAATCAGAAAAGGAAAATAAAAATGTCTATGGTCAGTTTACGTCAATTATTGGATAACGCAGCAGAATTTTCATATGGAATCCCCGCTTTCAATGTGAATAACATGGAACAAGTATTAGCAATTCTTTCGGCGGCAAAGAAAATGGATGCGCCCGTTATTATTCAAGCGTCTAAAGGCGCCAGAGGATATGCGAACGACGCAATGTTAAAACATTTAATGTTGGGGGCAGTGGAAATGTACCCTGATATGCCAATCTGTTTACACCAAGACCATGGATCAAGTCCTTCGGTTTGCTTTTCGGCGATAACGAATGGCTTTACATCAGTAATGATGGACGGCTCTTTAACGTCAGATGGCAAACCTGCAACGCACGAATATAATGCCAAAGTTACTTATCATGTCGTTGAAGTAGCACATGATGTAGGTGTTTCGGTAGAAGGAGAACTTGGATGTATTGGGTCTTTAGAAACTGGGAAAGGTGAAAAAGAAGATGGTCATGGGTTTGAAGGCTCTGTCGACAAATCAAAATTATTAACCAATCCTGATGACGCTGTAAGCTTTGTTCGTGAAACAAAAGTAGACGCTTTGGCCGTTGCAATTGGCACTTCGCACGGGGCTTATAAATTCACACGAAAGCCAGACGATGCGATTCTATCCATTGAAACAATCAAAAAAATACACGAAAAATTACCAACAACACACCTTGTTATGCATGGATCGTCCTCTGTGCCACAAGATTTGCAAGATATTATTAATGTTTATGGTGGCAAAATGTCTCAAACGTATGGCGTCCCGGTTGAAGAAATTGTAGAAGGGATTAAATACGGCGTGCGCAAAGTAAACGTTGACACAGATTTACGTATGGCTATGACAGGGGCTATTCGTAAATTTTACTCAGATAGGCCTGAAGAATTTGACCCACGTAAGTATTTAAAACCGGCTATGGAAGCTATGCAAAAGGTTTGTGAGGCTAGATACGAAGCTTTTGGCGCCGCAGG
>CAZXTR010000020.1:15289-16643 GCA_964643615.1 uncultured Lactobacillales bacterium
TATTTTTGTTTTGGCTTTGCTTTTTTATCGTTTGTTTGTTTCATCTGTTTTTATTTTTTTAATTCCCTTTTAAAAACTTTTTATTATCTCCCGCGATTATGATTAGGTTTGTTAATTGGTATTATTCTTTTACCGTTGCATATTTCTTTGCTTCCTAGCGTAGGCCTTACCCTTGCTGTTTTTTAGTTTTCATTTTGAATCTACGCATCGCAATTGGGTTGAATTAAAAAATATTGAACAAAAATTTTAACATCGATTCATTTTAATACCGTCAAATTCATAAAAAATTTGCCATCAGAATAAAAAAGGGGTATAGTAAAAGGAACTAGAAAAAGGAGATTTTATATGTCAATTTTAATTGCTCCCAGTATTTTTTCAGCGGATTATGCCCACCTTGGTGATGATGTAAAAAAATTATGCCAAGCCCGTGCTGATTTATTACATATCGATGTAATGGATGGGCATTTTGTTGAAAACATCACAATTGGACCGATGGTAATAAAGGCAATCAAGCCTTATTCGACCGTGCCTTTTGATGTCCATTTAATGATTACAAATCCAGAAGATTATTTGTCAGATTTTATTGCTGCTGGAGCCGACCAGATTACTATACATACCGAACTAGAGCAAGATATCATCCCCCTTTTAGAAACACTGCATGAACGGGGCGTAAAAGCTGGCGTTTCTTTGCGTCCGCATACGCCAGCTTCGGTATTAGACCCTTTTTTGCCGTATATTGATACTATCTTAATTATGACGGTAAAGCCTGGCTTTGGTGGACAATTATTTTTAAAAAATCAATTGCCAAAAATTGGTTATATCCGTCAGTTGGTTGAAGGCAAAAAAATTCGTATCCAAGTCGATGGAGGCATCACTCCAAGAACGGCATCTTTATGTATTCAAAACGGAGCAGACACTTTGATTTCTGGCGCATACATTTTCAATGAGCCAAATTGGGCGGAGGCTATTCAAACCCTACGAGATGCAAAATGACAAAGGTTTTATTGATTGAAGATGAAGAAGCTTTAATCGTTATTTTAAAATATAACCTTGAAAAATTAGGCTTTATTGTTGATTCTGTTTCCGACGGGAAGAACGCTTTAGAAGCTATTATTTCGTTTGAACCCGATGTAGTTTTGTTGGATTGGATGTTGCCCCACGTGTCTGGTGTGGATATTTGTAAAGCATTGCGGCGAAATCATGATTGGCGCTATATCCCAGTGATTATGTTAACGGCACGCAGCTGTGAAAATGACAAGGTGGATGCCCTTTGTATTGGGGCTGATGATTATATCACAAAACCTTTTTCTGTGCCTGAATTAGTCGCTCGAATCAAGGCTTTGTTAAGACGTGC
>CAZXTR010000021.1:0-15580 GCA_964643615.1 uncultured Lactobacillales bacterium
TAACACAGCTTCGCGGACCATAATGACATTAAAAGCTTTTTATACACTTAAAGACAAAAATGGCCGCGTTTTATTGGATAGCTCTTCTTCAATTGCGAGTAGCTATGATATTTTAGCCCAACCCTATTCTTCCGTCACGGCAGAAGCAACAACACGTCAAAACTTGATTAAAGTACTTGCTGATAATATATCGCTTCATATTGCCAATTCTTTTAAGATACTTACCAATGAAAATAAAACCATTTCAAATTAAAAAAGTTTTTTCACCCTCTTGCAGTTTATGGGGAGGGATTTTTTATGGTCCTGATACGGGGGCTGTTTTTCGTTCAATTCAAGAAATTATTAAAATTCTAAAAATACAGCCTAATGATATTGTTTCTTTAGCTACAGATTTAATGAAAGAAACGCCTTTTTTGTTTTTTGATGAAATGAATGCTATGAGTTTGTTCGGCGGACGAAGACTGGTTTGGGTTAAAAATCCTCAGGATAGCTTCGTTAAAGATTTAGAAAGCTATTCCTCTCAACAAAAAACTAATTCCTTTTTAATTATATCCTCATCTTCAACTAACACAAAATCAGCTTTGGTTCGACTTTGTGATTCTTTGGAAAATTTTATCTCTGTTGGTTTCTACCCTGAAAACAGGCAAGAATTAAAACAAACTATTCGCAACACATTATCTCAAAATGCCTTTATGATACAATCTTCAGCTGTTGAATTGTTGATTTCATACTTGGGCGCAGATAAAGGGGTTACTTTATCCGAGTTGGAAAAGTTAATGCTTTATATGGGAGAAAAAAGACAAATTGAAGAGAAGGATGTTTGGGCTTGCATCGGAAACGGTTCGGTTGTTACAATTGACGATTTAATGTATTCTTGCTTAAATGGACAACATTTTCTTGTTCAAAAAAATCTCTCTTTTTTATTACAAGAGGGTAACGATCCTATCACACTTATCCGAAGCATGATTTTTAAATTAGAACAATTGTTGATTACGGTTAGTCAAAAAGGAGAGGGTTCAAACTCTAAAGATGTCAGTTTTATACCTTTCAAATATTTGCAAATGTGGGAAAATATCATTTCTTTTTGGGATTGTGCCACCGTGTCTGAAGCTCTTGCTTTTATGTTGCAAGCTGAAAGGGATTGTAAGACAAAATTACCCGCTGAAGTGATTTGTAATCGCGTTTTTACATCTCTGACTGCTGTGGGTAAAAAACGGGGCGAGTCAACTTTTCCCTCAAATCAACCAACAAGTCTTCTAAACAAAACAAACCTTGGATAATTATAAAAACGATAGTAGTCCCTCCTACAAAAAAGGGAATGTTCTCGGCACGAGAGTTATTTTGTAAGTCCATTATGAATAAAAAAACGGCACTCCCCCCCACTAAAAACGCTCCTAAAAAAGAACTGATAAAAGCTATATTCCTCATTTGCCCTTGACGACGCATTAAAAAAAGCAAAAAACCAGTTACAAAAAAAGGAACACTTAAACTAGCTAAAAACAACAACCCTTTTTGGGTACACAGGTCAATGACTAATTCTTGTTTACACGTTTCAAAAGAAAGAAAAACTTTAGAACAAATAACTAAATCAACAAAAGGGAAAATGTTTAAAAATGTGTATTTTACCAAAGAAAACGGGCACGCTACATACCCTACTAAAATAAGCAGGACAACGCTGATAAGTTCAAAATAAAACAAAACCATTCTTATCTCCCTGAAAGAGGGTAAGCTTTCAAAAAAATAAAGTCAATATATTTTCACTTGACTTTTGAATAGATTGAACTACTATTCTTTTTATCAGGAGCACTCGCTCTTTTTTCTATCTTCTCTCTCAATAAAAGGAAATATTATGCATTTACAAGAACTTAAGAAAAAAACACCTGCCGAGTTATTAGCTTACGCAGAAGAATTAGGTATCGAAAATGCACCCACGCTTCGGTCTCAAGATTTAATGTTTGCGATTTTAAAGCAAATATCGGCCACTGAAACAACTTTGTATGGCGACGGAGTGTTGGAAGTTCTTTCTGATGGTTTTGGATTTCTACGCTCAGCTCAAGCAAATTACTTGGCAGGGCCTGATGATATTTATGTGGCACCAAACCAAATCAAACGCTTTGGTTTGAGAACCGGTGATACAATTGAAGGGGAAATTCGCCCACCAAAAGAAGGGGAACGTTATTTTGCTTTATCCAAGGTGAATAATGTTAATTCCGTTAACCCTGAAGAATTGCGTTATCGTGTGAATTTTGATAACTTAACACCTTTGTACCCCAACAAAAAATTGAAAATGGAAAACGACATTCCCCAAAGAGGCGAAAAAAAGGATTATACATCTCGGATTATTGATTTAATTTGCCCCCAAGGAAAAGGACAAAGAAGTTTAATAGTTGCACCACCTCGCACAGGAAAGACAGTCATGCTTCAAAACATAGCACATGCTATTACAGCCAATCATCCCGAGGTGCATTTGATTATGTTGCTGATAGATGAACGCCCTGAAGAAGTAACAGACATGATTCGTTCAGTTAAAGGGGAAGTCATTTCATCTACTTTTGATGAACCTGCGGTTCGTCATGTGCAAGTTGCTGAAATGGTTATAGAAAAGGCAAAAAGGCTTGTCGAACATAAAAAAGACGTCGTTATTTTATTGGATTCTATTACCCGGCTCGCAAGAGCTTATAATACTGTTATTCCTTCATCAGGCAAGGTTTTAACAGGAGGGGTTGACGCAAACGCTTTACAAAAACCAAAACGTTTCTTTGGCGCAGCAAGAAATATTGAAGAAGGAGGCTCTTTGACTATTTTTGGAACAGCTTTGGTCGACACGGGATCTCGCATGGATGAGGTTATTTTTGAAGAATTTAAAGGAACAGGCAATTCAGAAATCATTTTAGATCGTAAAATCTCTGATAAACGTATTTTCCCAGCGATTGATATTACTAAATCAGGAACCAGAAAAGAAGAATTATTGGTCGATAAAAATGAATTGCCTAAAATGTGGATGTTGCGTCGCGTTTTGATGCCTATGGGGGTAACAGACGCGATGGAATTTTTAATTGATAAATTAAAATTATCTAAAGATAACCACGACTTTTTTAATGCGATGAATAGTTAATCTTTTTTGAGGGAGAAAATGACTTTACATTCAATTATTAAAAAACATTTTCGATGGCTTGTTTTACTCTTTCTAATCACATTATCAACAATTTTAGTCTTTTTTTCTGTGATTAGTTTTTTAATTTTGCCACTATTATGGGGGGGTCTTATTTATTAACACTGTTTACCCAAAAACCTGTTTTAATTTTTTTAAAAAGGACTTTTTCGTTTGCTATTAGCGGGTATTTTTTCGCCTTAATCAGTTTAATTATATATACGCCGGAGTGTATAAAAACAGTCAGTCTTGTTTTGGAAAGATATTCTTTTTTTACTTTTTTTAACAAAGCTTCTTTTATGTATGGCCGATTGTTTATTGCTTTTATTGTTTTTTGGGCTATTTTTATTCCCCTTTTATGGATAGGGCGCAAAAAAAAACAAATCTATTAATTTTTTAAGCTTTCTTTTAAACGATAAAGGACATCTAGCGCTTCTTTTGGTGTCATTAAATCGGGATTAATGAAAGCAAATTCCTTTTCTAGTGGTGTTTTTTCAGGTTCTTTTAAAGCTGAAGAAAATAAAGGTAAATCATCTGCTAATTTTTTGCTTCCACTTTTTTCTTTTTCTAATATTTTTAAAATCATTTCTGCTCTTTTTATCACAACCAATGGGAGCCCCGCTAATTTTCCCACATGTATCCCATACGATTTATCCACAGCCCCCACTTCAACAGAGTGCAAAAAAACAACATCTCCTTGCCATTCTTTTATCGCCATTGTATATAATGCCATATTAGAAAGTTGCTTTTTTAATGCTGTTAATTCGTGATAATGCGTTGCAAATAACGTTCTACATTGGCATTGATCGTGCAAATATTCAACCACAGCCCAAGCAATAGAAAGACCGTCAAAAGTAGCAGTTCCTCTTCCTATTTCATCTAAAATAACCAACGAATGTTCCGTTGCTTGGTTCAAAATAGTAGCAGTTTCAACCATTTCTACCATAAAAGTCGACTGTCCTCGTGCTAAATCATCAGAAGCTCCAACTCTAGAAAAAACTTTATCAATTACACCAATATGCGCTGATAAAGCAGGGACAAAAGAACCCATTTGAGCCATAATTGCTATAATAGCATTTTGACGTAAAAAAGTACTTTTCCCAGCCATGTTTGGACCCGTTAACAACCATAAACGCTCTGCATCTTTTAAAACACAATCGTTTGATATAAAAGAAATATGTTGTTCTTGAAGTGATTTTTCTACCACAGGATGACGTCCTTGTTGAATATTAAAAATCGTTGAATTATCAACTATTGGAAGGCAATAATTCTCGTCCACAGCAAGCTCACCTAACGCACTCATCACATCAAAAAAAGCAAGTGCTTCTGATGTTTTATGTAAATCATCAATACGGGATATTATTTTTTGAACAAATGTGTTAAAAATTTCCATTTCAAGCTCTATCGCTTTTTCCGATGCATTTCTCAAATCATCATCTAATTGGTTTAACTCTCTTGTTGTAAACCGAATAGTGTTCGCCGTCGTTTGACGATGAATAAAAGGGTCTTTATTTAATAATTGTGACGCGTATTTTGACGGTACTTCAATAAAATATCCCAATAAATTATTATAGACGATTTTTAGCGAATTTATGCCTGTTGCACATATATAATTCTCGGTCAAATCTGCTAATAATTTTCTAGAATGTTCTTTTGTGTAGCGTAAATCATCTAATTTTTGAAGGTACCCAGATGCGATAAAACCCCCTTCCCTTATTAAAACAGGTAATTCTGGTTTTAACGCTCTAAATAAATCATCCGCTAAATCATCGTATATACTCAAATTATCTTTATATGTTTTTAAAATGTCGGGCAATATAGAATGAATAAATAACCCCTTTACAGAAGGCAAAATCATTAAACTATCTCGGATTGTCGCTAAATCCTTTGGCCCTCCTCTGCCAATAGAAAGACGCGCTAAAGCCCTATCCATATCCGAAAGCGTCTTTAATTTTTCACGAATTTTTAAACGAATATCAGTTTGTTTATAAAAAAATTCAACCCCCATCAACCTTTGATTAATTTCGAATGCATTTTTCAATGGTGCTGATAAAAAATCACCCAACAAACGTGCCCCCGCATTCGTGACAGTTTTATTAATAATCGAAAATAGTCCTTTCCCATTTTTCTGTGTATTAGAATGGAACAATTCCAACCCATTTCTTGTTGATGCGTCTATACTCATAAACTGTTCTTGAACCACTTGATGTGGTTTTTTTAAATTAGGGAACTTTCCTTTTTGGGTTAATAATAAATAATCAATTAAAGCTCCTGCTGCAGAAATTTCTGACCGCGTAAAAGAACCAAAAGAATCTAATAAGTTAATAGAAAAAAATTTTTCCATCCTTTCTTTCATATTTAGATATGAAAATCGTGCACAAGGAAGAAAAGTGATAATATTTTTATATTCTAAAATTATATTTTTTAGATTTTTGCAGTTTTGTGCTTCTTCAGACATAATAATTTCACTTGGATTAAGTTGTACTAACGTCGTAAAAAAAGCATTTTTTTCAACTAATTGAGTTAAAAAATCACCCGTCGAAATATCAACCCATGACAACCCTATTTTTTGACCATCTTCAACAGCACAAAGTAAATAATTATGTCGAGATGATTCTAATAGAGTATCTTCTGTTAATGTTCCCGCTGTAACAAGACGAACAACCTCCCTTTTAACTAGCGCGTTTGCCCCTCTTTTTTTTGCTTCTTTCGGTTTTTCAACTTGTTCACAAATTGCAATTTTATATCCTTGTTTCACAAGTCGAGCTAAATATGATTCATACGCATGAAAAGGAACACCACACATAGGTATTTCTTTCCCTTCATTTTTCCCTCTCTTTGTCAAGGTAATATCTAGCGCTTTTGAAGCACATAAAGCATCATCAAAAAATAGTTCATAAAAATCACCCATTCTATAAAACAACAAATAATCTGGATAGGTATTTTTAATTTCAAAATATTGTGCCATCATTGGCGTTATTTTTGTTTGTTTTTGTGTTTGCATTATTTCTTATTTTTCTTTAAAGTTATAAAAAAAGGATATCCTTATTATATATAAAAAAATGAAAAAAGACAAAAAAAATAAAGATTTTTCTTCACCATCATTTGATCGGGTTTTATTTTTAACTTTTCCGATGGGTGTTTCTTTTATTATTTTAATAGTTTTGGAGGAAATTAGTTTTAATGCTTCAGTTTTAGGTTTTTCTATTACTTTTTTATTGACTTTTTTTGTAGCTCGTCCTTTTTTTAAAGAATTAGAAAAACTTATTCGCTATTTAAAATCAGAAGCTTTAGAAGAAAAAGATATTCAAATCCCTCTTTTTTATTACGGGCGAAGGGAAATATTAAAAATATTCAATTCTTTTAATCAAATTAAAACCTCTTGGTCGATAAAAAATAAATTACTTGAAGCACAAACATTATCAGATAGCGCTATTTTAGAAAACCTTCCTATAGCACTAATTTTATTAAATGAGCAATCCGTTATTGTTCAAGCTAACCTTACCTCGCGCCAGTGGTTGGGTGGTAATATATTAATGCAGCCATGTTCTGATGTTTTTAAAACACCTTCTTTTTTAGAAAAAATCGAAGATGTAATTTATAAAAAAACAGAAAAAAAAATTACAGAGTTGAAATATCAATATAAAAACAAAAAAAAATATTTCCAAGTTTTAATTGAACAATTACCAAGTAGGGCAAAAAATAAAGCTGTTGCTGTTTTAGTATTCCAAGATATATCTGCTTTTAAAACTTTAGAGAAAACTCAAACTGCATTCTTTGCAAACGCTAGCCATGAATTAAAAACTCCTTTATCTGTTTTATCTGGTTGTATTGAAACATTACAAGGCCCTGCACAACATGATATATCTGCACAAAAACAGTTTTTCCCTATTATAATAGCTCAAATACAACATATGACTGAACTTATTCAAAATTTATTATCGTTATCAAAATGGGAACTTAATAAAGAAAATATAAAAAAAGAAAACGTGCTTTTATACGAAACTATTCACTCTGTTATTCAATGTTTACAACCTAAAGCTAAAGAAAAAGGACAAAAAATATCTATTCAAACTAACGGAGCTTTTCCACCTATTCAAGGAAATAATCAAGATTTCTTTCGTGTTTTCCAAAACTTAATTGATAATGCACTTAAATATGGAAAAAAACATTCAACTATTTCTATCACTATTGAATGGGAATCCCTCTCGTGTATTAAAAATTTCACACCTCAGAAAATTAAAATAAATATTCATAATGAGGGCAATCCTATATCACCTGGTGATATTCCTCATCTAACTGAAAGATTCTTTAGAGGGGCTTCTAAAAACGTTTCTGGCACAGGTTTAGGTTTATCTATTGTTGAAGAAATTATTAATTATTACGATGGTTCTTTATTAATTGAAAGTTCAAAAACTTTAGGTACAACCTTTAGTGTTATCTTGCCTGTATAAGTTATTCACAAAACTTTTTCCCTAATATATATTATAAAAATATAGTTATTATAGTATATCCATAGGTATACTGTGGATAGTTTTTTGTACACTCTATATTCCAATTTTATTCACATTTTTTACTTATGTAACAAATTGTTTTTATTATTAAAAATGAATTATCCACATAATCCACAAGATGTTTTTTTATCTACTTTGTGTATGTTTTTTTGTGGATAAATAAAGAATACTTTTTCTATTTTTATAGATAGTAGGATGGTTGTAAAAGTTATCCACATAATCCACAAATTAAACTTGGTTTTTAAAGATTCTTCAGGTATATTCTTTATATGAAAGGAATGAATATGTTGAGAGAAATTGTTTTTGATACAGAAACTACAGGATTGAATCCTTTATCTGGAGATAAGATTGTTGAAATTGGAGCTATTGAATTAATTAATCATGTACGAACGGGGAAAACATATCACCAATATATAAATCCATTACGTTCTATGAGTAAGGAAGTTATTGCTGTGCACGGTTTAACAGAGTTATTTTTATCTGATAAACCTATTTTCAAAGAGATTTGTGATGATTTTTTAACATTTATTAGCTCAGATTCAAAACTTATAGCCCATAATGCTTCATTTGATATGTCTTTTTTGAATTATGAATTAAAAATTGCTGGTTATGAAGAAATTTCTACTGATAGGGTTGTTGATACTTTTATTATAGCAAAAAAGAAATTCCCAGGTATGCGTGTCAATTTAGATGAGTTATGTCGTCGTTTTCACATTGATAATTCTGCACGAACTGTTCACGGTGCTTTATTAGACGCTGAATTGTTATCAGATGTTTATTTAGAATTATTAGGCGGTAAAGAACCTTCTTTTTTACAAACAAATCCAATAAAAAATTCAACAGAGGAAAATATTTCTTTTATAAATTATAAACCAAAAGAAGCTCGTGTTTTTGAAATTCCCACTCAAGATTTAGAAAATCATTTAAAATTTATTCAGAACTTAAAAAATCCAATTTGGTTAAAAGGGGAAAAAAATGTTGAAAAATAAAATACTTTATAGTTTTTTGACGATTTTTTTTATCGGGAATACATATGCCCAAATAGTGGATATAATTGGTAATATTGGTGTTTCAGGTACCATAATAAAACAAGACGTTGAAAATGTTAATCATATGAATAAGTCTTTTTTAACGACACAAACTTTTCAAGCATATCAAACAAAAATTATGACGATTAAGCTGGATTATTTTGGTAATTATAAAGCTATCCCTAAAAGTAATTTGACTGTAGGTGGAATGACTATTATATTTTCCCCATCAAACGATGGTAAGTATTACATTGCTCAATCTCAAAATATAAATAAAAATATGTGTGCAGATATTATCGCAAGCGGGGATGACACAGGATTGGTTTTTGTGGAAGTAAAAGGTAAAAAGTATTCTTTAATTGAAGCCCATCAAAAATCATCAGAGATATGCACATCTTTAATGTCTTTTTATTATCAATAATTTTTTTCATACTTTAAAAAGATCTTTCAGATCATTTAAACAAGTTTCTTTTTTTTATCATATAGTTATAAAAAAATCTTCTTTTTTTATAAAAGGTTCTTTACAAAAAGATTTTTATTCGTTAAAACATGTTTCATATGAAACAAAAAAAACAAAAAGGCGTTTCACATGGAACAATTTGAATTTTTTTCTGTAAAAATTGAAAAAAAATTGAGAAAATATGAAGAAATTATAAAAAAATGGCAAAAAAGTGTTAATCTAGTGAGTCGAAATGATGTTTTGAATATTTGGGTGCGTCATATTGTAGATTCTGCGCAATTGTATCCCTTTTTAGATGGTTTGGGTTATAGTGTGGTGGATATGGGGTCAGGGGCGGGGTTCCCAGGTTTGGTTTTAGCTATTATAGACCAGGAAAAAAAAGGTGGGCGTTATTTTACATTAATTGAAAGTGATAAGAAAAAGGTTTTGTTTTTAGAAGAGGTTGTTCGTCTTTTAAAACTTCAAAATGTAACAGTATCTTGTCAAAGAATAGAGAAAATAAGCATCCCGATAGTTGATGTTGTTTTGGCTAGAGGTTTAGCATCTTTGGCGGATTTAATATCTTTGTCAAAACATTTTTGGGGGGTATCAACACATGGCTTGTTTTTAAAAGGGAAGGGGGTTTACTTAGAAATGAGCTCTATTCCAAGTTACTTTGAATGTCAAAATTATCCTTCAAAAACCTCAAAAGACGGTGTTATTGTGAATATGTTTTTTAAAAATAAGGGTTAAAAATGAAAGAATTTCATCAACGTGTCTTTTCTATTGCTAATCAAAAAGGGGGTGTTGGTAAAACAACAACAGCTGTTAATTTAGCTACAGCTATCTCGTCTTTAAAAAAAAAGGTTTTATTGATGGATTTAGACGCTCAAGGGAATGCAACTATCAGTTTAGGAGTATCTCGTAAGGGAAAAACACATACAGCTTATACTGTGTTGACAGGACAAGATTCAATAGAAAATGCTTTAGTGGAAACGGCCATCCCTTATTTATATGTATTACCTTCCGCGTGTGAATTGTTGGGGTTGGATATTGAATTAGCAAATGTTGAAAAGCCTCAATTTTTTTTAAAAAATGCTTTAAAAAATTTAGATATAGATTATGTTTTTATTGATTGTCCTCCGGCGGTTGGATTGACAACGATTAATGCTTTAGTAGCTTCAGACGCTGTTATTGTGCCGATTCAATGTGAATATTTAGCATTGGAAGGAGTAGCTGATCTAATTAAAACTATTGAACGTGTAAAAAGAAATTTCAATTCTGATTTAAGTTTGCATGGTGTTTTATTAACAATGTACGATAAGCGTAGTCGTTTATCTGAATCTGTAGCTCAAGATGTCCGGCAATTTTTTAGTGATAAGGTTTATCACACTATTATTCCTAGAAATGTACGGATTCCAGAGGCTCCGTCGCATAGTAAGCCTGTGTTGTTATATGATTGGAAATGTGTGGGTGCTCAAGCCTATATTCATCTTGCAGCTGAGTTTTTAAAAAGAGAAAGGGAGTTATTGAAAAATGGAAAATAAAATAGGGCTAGGTAAAGGTTTAAGCGCAATTATGGGTGAAATAGAATCAGAAATCATCCATTCTCGTCCTTTAGGTGCACAATTAGAACAAGTTGCAACTGTGGAAAAAATGCCGTTGGATAAATTAATTCCAGGACAATATCAACCGCGTCAAACATTTAAGGAAGAAGAGCTGGCTGATTTAGTTTCTTCTATTAAAAACAAAGGTGTTTTACAGCCGTTACTGGTTCGTAAAAAAGCGGGAAAAGAAGATTTTTATGAAATCATTGCTGGCGAAAGACGTTGGCGTGCTTCTCGTCAAGCTGGATTGGAGGAAGTGCCTGTAATTATTAAAGATTTTTCTGACAAAGAAACATTGGAAGTTGCGTTGATTGAAAATTTACAACGCCAAGATCTAAATCCTTTAGAAGAAGCGCAAGGTTATCTTCGTTTATTAAAAGAATTTAATCATACACAAGAAGGTTTAGCTTCGGTCGTTGGGAAAAGCAGGCCATATGTTGCAAATATGATGCGTTTGTTGGGATTGCCTGAATCGGTTAAACAATATCTTGAACAAGGAGTCCTGTCTGCTGGGCATGCACGGGCGTTATTGAATTCTAAAAATCCAGAAAAATTAGCTAAAAAAGTGATAGATCAAGGATTAAATGTTCGACAAACAGAGCATTTAGCTGTTATTGAAGGTGAAAAAAAACAACGAGAGTCGAAAACCATTTCTGTTGGGGGGCGTAAAGATAGTGATATTATGGCGGTTGAAGCAGAATTATCAACTCTTTTAAAAACAACTGTGAATATTAAATGGTCAGGGCGTAATGGTAAAATTACAATCGATTGTAATAGTTTAGAAAAATTAGATCAAATTTTGCAACGTTTAACAACAGGTGGTGCGCTTATTGATTAAATTGGAGCGCAAATAGCTTATATATTACCTATTTTTATACCATTTTTTACATGTTATTTTTCTGTAATACGTATTACAAACAGCTATAAGATATTGCCCATTTTAGTATTGCTCAAAGTATGTAAGAAATAGGTTAGGTTGAGAGAACCAACTTTAAAATAAAACAAATAAAAAGTATTTTTTAATTTAATTTTTCATATTAAAAAACAGAAGGTTTTAGTTTTAAACTTAATAAAGGGGGTGGCTTTGTGAGAACTCTTTATATTGGTGGTAAGTGGTATTGTTACGACATGTTGTTTGATGCCATTCTTTTGTGTGTTAGATCTCGACAATATTTTACTCAATACGAATGAACTGGTTTTATTTCTTTTGTTTATTATTTAGAAAAAGAGCGAACAATTCATCTGTTTGTTTATGGTTTATTGACGAAGATAAACGCCAAACCATTCGTTTTCTAATGTTCTCTTCTAGTTTAAATCACTTTCGGGTCTTTCTGTTGGTACGTCTTGGATAAACACAATATTAGGAAACTATCTTTGTTAAAAAAGAAATTTGTGAAACATTTTTTTATCAACTAAAAACACAGGGCATAAATAAATTGTCCCGTTAAAAACTATATGTGTTTATATATTTTTAGTAAAAATAAGGAAGCGCAGCTAATAATAATATCGATAAAATGCATATAAAGGCTAATAAATGATTTTTTTCGAAGATTTTAGATAATTTTTCCATTTTTTCTCCCTTTTTGTTATCTTTTTAAGAATCTATAGAGCTTTCAACACAAACGCCTTGGTTGCATATTCCGTTTGTGTTGTTAATAGTGGTGCAGTCTTCTCCATTGTTTGTTTCTAACACCTCCCCCGTTATAGGATCTCTTTGCTCCACAATACAAACACCCTTAGAACATCCTATATAACAGTATGGACATTGAGAATTATTATCTATGCACGTCCCTTCTGGATTTTTCGTTGTGCAACCAGAGCAAGTATTGCGTCCGCTACCATTATTCTCCGAAGATTGTCCTTCTCCATTATCAACAGCCTCTCCTGGAGCGCCCATAAAAAAAATGGTGAATGTCAACGTGCTATTTATACATTCAGATGACGTGTCTGCAATAACCGTTGTTAAACGCAAAGCTTGACATACTTCATCTGAAAGGCCTGTGTATTCCACAATAAATTGAGAAGAGTTTGATTTTCTAGTTGATACGTTAACCCCATTTAGTGTTGTATCGTTGAACCCTGCAAGTTTAATACCCTCTCCTTCAAGGAGGTGAACAAATCGAGATAAGGACATTGACTGTATTGCCGATGTGCGCGCCAGTAAATCTTTAATTAACACATTAACCTTGTTTTTGTGTGTTGCTGCTTGATAGCCTAACAAGCTCCCTATTGTAAGGATTCCCATAATGGCTAGAACGGCTAACATTTCAATCATAGAACGACCAAATTGAGTTTTTTTCATTGCAACTTCCTTTCTTTGTTTCTACTTTGAAAGAAAAAAAAAGGAAAGTCAAGAATTTATCTTGTTTTTTTTTACAAATTGGATAAAATAATTAGAGATGTGATGTTCTGTGTTGTTGTTATGTTAAATAAGTAATTACTTTGTAATTTCCTGTTGACTTTTATGATAAAAGGTGTTAAGCCTGTTAAAACAAGGAGTTGCTTATGAAAGAAACAACTGATATCAATTTTGATTTACAGAAAGATTTTGTACGTTTGCCATGGTGGTCAAAGCCTATTTATTGGGGTGCTTTTTTATTGACTTTTTTGTGGTTGTTTATTGTTGTCGATTACTTTTTTTATTCTGGTTGGTGGTCTAATCGTTTTTATCTTAGCCCTGCCGAATTTGTGGGTGTGATTTCTAGCCAACTTTTGCCGTTTGCTTTAATATGGTTTGTCGTTATTATAGTGGAGCAAAAAGGACGCTTGCACCAAGAAACAGAGCTGTTGCGTCATTATATGGCCCAATTAATGTATCCGACGGAAGAGGGGGCTATTTATACGCAGACACTAACAACAGCTTTGCGTGAACAAACGCATAATTTTAAAACTGTTTTTGCGGACGTGTCTAAACAAACAAATATTGTACGTGATGACTTAAAACAATGGGTAGAAGATATAGCTATTGTAGTTGATCGCACAGATAATTTATTACAGTCTTTAACTAAGGAAGTTGTGAAAAAAATAAACCTGTTTGCCTCTTCGGCAGAGAAAGTAAACGACGTGACTCGGCAAACTACATCTTCATTACAAGAAAGAGCTTACGCATTGCAATCGACAGGAGAAAAAATAGCACAAGTTATAGGGGGAATTTCTGGTGTTTTAGGTGAAAATATGAACCAAGCTGATAGTGTGGCTGAAAAATTATCCTCTTCGGCTGATAAAACAAACAATATTGTTCAGCAAGCACGTGAAGTAAGCGAATCACTTGCTGTTCATTCGGGGAGATTAGATGAAATTTTCAAACATTATGACGCGCAAACGCAGCTTTATAATAAACAATTATTCGACAATGCTGAAAAAATATTAGCAGTTTTGAAAACTCAAGGCGCTTTTTTAGATGAAGAAGTTGAAAAAAGCGTTCACAAGATGTCGGTAGCGCAAGAAAAAGCAGCTGAACAAAGCCAAGCGCTTTTCCAAATGTCGGACCAAGCCATTCATCATTTGAATGACGTTGGTGGACAATTTGTTTTACAAACTGAAGTGATGAACCAAGCTTTAAAAGAAACACAAACTAAAGTAAAGCAATTGGTTGAATCAGGGATTCATGAAGAGGCGCAAAAATTAATAGAAACTTCTCAAAAAGTATCACAATATTTCCATCAAATACGTGCGGGGCTAAAAGACACCCAAACCGAACAATTTATGAAAGATGCTCGGTTGATTTTGGAACATTTATCTACATTTTCGATGGATATAGTGCATGTTTTCACCCCTAAGGCTGAAGAAGATTTGTGGAAAAAATATTATGCCGGAGACAACGCTTCGTTTATGCGGCACTTGATTGTTGCATTGCCTGAAAAAAATGTAGATAAAGTCAAAGAATTATTCCAAAAAAATCCAGCCTGTCGTGTGGCAATGGTGCGCTATATGGCTGAATTTGATGCTTTGGTTGATCTAGCAAAGTCTAGTGAAAAACGCAATGTGCTTTTACCTGTTTTCGTGGGTTCGGATGCGGGACGCTTGTATATGATTTTAAAACACATTGTTGGTTCCAAGAAAAAGGAGACAGGGAAATGAAAATCTCTTTAATTCGTATTGGTAACTCACAAGGGATACGACTTCCTCAAGCATTAATAAAGCAATGTGGTTTTAGTTCTGTTGTTGAAGTGAGTGTGAAAAATAAAGTTATGACGATTCGATGTGCTGAATCTTTGCGCGACGATTGGGAAGATTATATTAAAATCGAACAATCTAAAAACCCCATAGATACACAGAAGGAGTGGATATGGTAAAACGATATATGGTTTATTTAGCGCAAACAACAAAGCAAGAATCTCCTAAGCCTTGTGTTGTTGTATCTCCTAATGAGATGAATAATGCATTACCTTATGTGACTATTGCGCCCATTACAGCGAAAATGCGAATTTATCCTTTTCGTGTAGCTCTTTCTTTAAAAGGTTCGGAAGGCCAAATTGCTTTGGATCAGCTTCAAACTATTGATAAGACTTGTCTGGTTAGAAAATTGGGGGTCCTCCCCGACTCTAGCCACGATGAAATGGCAGAAATTTTAAAACAAATGTTCGAAATTTCATAAATAAAGAATCTTTTTACAAATATCATTAAAAGTTTTTAACTTTATGATAATTTGATATTTTTTGTTAAAAACAATATTATGAAACAAACGAATAAAGTGGTGTTTATAAAAAAAATGAAAACTTTTTAAAAAAAGAGTTGACAGGTTTTTATATTTTATATACTATCCGCTCCTATCCTTTGGAAAAAGGTTGTCCCTTTTTTAGGGAAGTTGTTAAAGGAAGTGAATAGGGAATAAGAATAGA
>CAZXTR010000022.1:0-15578 GCA_964643615.1 uncultured Lactobacillales bacterium
GAAGATATGGGGTCAGACTACCTGTGTCATCCGCAACAAAATACTTTGGTGGGATCATGTAGAAAACCTAAAAATGGGGGCAATGAAATCATACAGGGTTTCTGTGGTCCCGCAAATGACAGCACATGCAATAATCTTTCAGAGGCTGGCGGATGGAAATACAACGCCAATTTAGTTGGAATGTGGGTTGATGGCTGTACGAAAACAGCAAATGGTAAATCAGTCACTTGTTTTTATTATAAAGGAAAATATATTTGCTCTAAGGGTGTTGAATATTCACCACCACCAACAGACGAAAAAACAAAAACATACTCTAGCTTAGATGATGGGTTCGTGAATTGTAACGAATAATTGTCATTAAACAAATGCATTGTTAAATTTTTCTTGCTTTTTTTTAGGTTTTGAGGTATGAAGGATGCACTTTGTCATTGGGACAAGGTGAAACCTTCCGCCACCCCTGGAGGAGTTAGGTTTCTTTTTAAATTTTTAAGGATATTATAAAATGGCTATAATGATTAAAATTAAAGCATCAAAACGTGAAAAGGCTGGTAAGGGGGCCTCCCGTGCTATTCGTCGCACAGGACTTGTTCCCACAGTCATTTACGGCGACAAAAAAGCCCCTGTTTTATGCTCTGTTGAAGAAAAAGCTTTAGTTGCCTTGTTGAACAAAAAGGGGATTTGGACTCATCAATTTGAGGTCGATGTCGATGGTGAAAAGTATCGTTCCATTTGTCAAGACATTCAATTTCACCCACTTTCTGATCGCCCTATTCATGCGGATTTTTTACGTATTTCCAAAAATACACACTTGGTTATGGAAATTCCTCTGCACTTCATCAACGAAACAACCTCCGTTGGTATTAAAAAGGGTGGTGTGTTGAATATTGTTCACCGCGCATTAGAAGTTTCTTGTTTCCCCGACAATATTCCTGAACACTTGGAATTGGACATCGAGGCATTAGATATTGGGGATGGGTTAACAACAAAAAATATTAAATTGCCTGAAGGCGTAAAATTAACGAACGATGAAGAATTGACGGTCGTTACCGTTGCTGAACCCGCCAAAGAAGAAGTTGAACCCACGCCGGTTGCGACACCTGCCGAAGGAGCGACAGAAGAAAAAGGAAATGCTACGCCTGCCGAAAACGCAAAAGCAAATCCTGCTCCATCAGAACAGCCTGAAAAAGAAGGCAAAAAATAATGTTTCTCATTGTGGGGCTAGGCAATTTTGGTCAAGAATATGCTTTAACCCGTCACAATGTTGGATTTATGGCGGCGGACATTATTGCCCGTCGCTTTTCTTTCCCAGAGTTTAAAACCAATCATCAAGGATTAGTTTCAACTACGCTCATTGGTAAAGAAAAGGCCATGTTAGTCAAGCCTTTGACTTACATGAATTTATCCGGAAATTGCGTCGGAGAAATTACCTCTTTTTATAAAATACCAACTGAAAAAATATTGGTTTTTCATGATGATTTAGATTTACCTCTTTGTTCGGTCAAAATCAAATATGGCGGAGGAAATGCTGGACATAATGGTCTTAAAAGCCTTGATTCACACATAGGAAAAAACTATTGGCGCGTACGTATTGGAATTAACAAACCGATTGATAAGAACGCTATCGTAAATTATGTAACAATGCCCTTTACAAAAAAAAATTTACAAGAAATGGACTTTTTATTAAATAATTTAGCAGAGAAATTAGATATTTTTATTGAACAAGGGGGCGAGGCCTATCGTTCCCAAATAGGGGGGGGAAATGGGCTTTAATTGCGGCATTGTCGGATTGCCTAATGTGGGAAAGTCTACATTATTTAACGCATTAACACAAACCGTTGCAGCACAGGCAGCAAATTATCCTTTTTGTACAATTGAACCCAATATTGGACGAGTCGCAGTTTCAGACGCGCGTTTGAATATTTTACAAAAAATTGATAATGCTAAAAAAATTGTTCCGACTCAATTGGAATTGGTTGATATTGCAGGAATTGTAAAGGGGGCATCAAAAGGCGAAGGTCTTGGAAACCAATTTTTAGCAAACATTCGTGAGGTTGATGCAATTATTCATGTTTTACGGTGCTTTGAAGATTCAAATATTACACATGTGGAAGGCTCTATCGACCCCATACGCGATGCCGAAACGATTGAAACCGAATTGATGATTGCAGATATGGAAAGTTTAGAAAAACGCATTATTCCCATCCAAAAAAAAGCTCAAGCAGGTGATAGAGAAGCGAAATCTATTCTCCCAATTATGGAGTCGGCGCTGAAAACACTTCAATCTGGCAAACCTGCACGATCGATTCAACCTATCGACGCCGAACAATTAAAGCTATTTCATTCACTTTTATTGTTAACAGCAAAACCCGTTTTATATGTATGTAATGTTAATGAAGACTGTGCTGCTATTGGAAATTCATATTCAACACAAGTCTTTGAATATGCAAAAAAACAAGGAAATAAAGCCGTCATTATTTCGGCCGAAATTGAATCGCAAATTGCCTCTTTAAGCGATCTAGAAGAACAACAAGAATTTTTAAAAACTTTATCTTTAGAAGAAACGGGCTTGAATCGAGTTATAAAAGCGGGTTATAATCTTCTTGGATTGTTGACCTTTTTCACTTCTGGTCCGAAAGAGGCTCATGCGTGGACGGTGCACCGTGGTGATTTAGCACCTCAAGCGGCCGGGGTTATTCACTCGGACTTTGAAAAGGGTTTTATTCGGGCAGAAGTTGTTTCCTTTGATGATTATGTGGTTTGCCAAGGAGAAAGCAAAGCACGGGAACAAGGAAAACTTCGAACCGAAGGAAGAGGTTACGTTATGCAAGATGGAGATGTCGTTCATTTCTTGTTTAACGTTTAAAGGAAGGAGAGAAAAAATGCCTTTAGTTATGTGGCGTGACAGTATGCTTCTTGATTATCCGCCTTTGGATGATGAACATAAAGATTTTTTAAGTGTTGTAAATCAAGCATTTACTTCCTCTCAGGTTGATGATTTTCAAAAAATAGAGGTGGTCTTTGAAAAATGTTATGATTATGCACGAAATCATTTTTCGCATGAAGAAAGTATTATGGAACGGATTCAATTTCCGGACATCGAAAACCACATGAAAAGTCACCAGGTTTTTATTTACAACGTCTCTGAAATGAGGCAACAATTTGATATTACTTCATCAAAAAAGGAAAAACACGAAATTAGTGAAAAGCTTGCGAATTTTTTAAATGTTTGGCTTATAGGGCATATTATGAGCCGTGATAAAGTTTTAAAACCTTATTTAATTCGAATTAGAAATTTACCCCCACGTATGAACTTTTAGCTTTTTTGACTTAAATGTTTTATTGTGTTACAATATATTATGTGGTTAAAGGAGAAAAACATGGCTGTTGATGTAGGAAATGTTACGAATGCGCGTCAACAAAAATCTAAAAAGCTTCTTGAGCTTCTAGGTGAAGGAGCGGTAATTGGTGGACATATTTTACAACAACGCGCTATGGAGCAACAGAACAGAGGCTCTTCAGGACCTCTCAGGCATCAACAAGAAACCATGGAAGCGCAACGCTATTATCGAAAACAAGAGGCTTTAACAGATATGAATCGTCTTAATTTCCTCCAACACGAAGGAACGAGTGAAGAAAATAATCGTTATCGAGATGCTTTATTTAAAACACAAGAAACCATCCAACGACAAATGCGTTCAGAAAAGGCCAGACAAGAGATAGAATCAGCAAAAAAAAAGCACGGCATCCGACTTTCTCCCCGAGAAATATTACGTTTTATCCAAAAAGAGGCTTTAAAGCCGAGAAATGCATCTCGACGTAAGGATATGACGGGTATAGACAAGGCACTTAAGAATCAAGAAAAAAAAATTCGCGAAGAGATGCTTTCCCCACATAAGACTCTAGAGCAGAATTTGGAAACCTTAACAGAAATGTCAAAAGGAGTGATCTTACCTGGAGGCACATCCATTTCTTTAACGCAAAATCAGCAACGCAGGATCAGAAAAGAAGCTTTAGTGAAAAACTCACATAAAAAAAACACGTCTCTAGGCATTCGCCCTTTAGACATTTTTAAAAAGAAAATCGAACAAAAGGAAAAAAACGATCCAATCGCTGCTGAAGCTATGCAGCACAAAGCCGGACTTTCAGGACGTTAAATACTTGTTAGTTTGTCTTTTCAATTATAAATTCATCCGATGAAATATTCGAAACTTCTGTTGTTTCTTGTTGCATATCTAGATGAATAACGCGTGCAAACAACGGACCTTTTCGACAAGCCCTTAAAAAATCAAGCACTTGAGACAATTCGCCTTTAGCCATTAATTCAACACTACCATCGGACTTATTCCTAACCCAACCAGAAATTCCTAAGGCCATAGCTACCTCTTTTGCCCAACGGCGATATCCAACTCTTTGGACTCGACCTGTCACAAAAAAATGAACTCTTTGAAGTGGCATTACTGAATATCTGTTTTTAATTCAACATCTTGCATTAAAAGTTCCGACAAAGAATTTAAAACTTTTTCTCCTACTTTCGGCGGAGCATTCTTTTTTGTTTTTTTCATTTTTTCTTCTTTTGTAATTTGTTGGGGCATGCTTTCTTCTTTAACGCGACCCAAATAACTATCAATGGTTCGCATTTCTACCCCTTCTAATGCTGCTTGACATGGAGAAGAATCCTCTAATACTTTTTCAATTGCCTGATCCGGAAGAACTGAAAGTTCAGATATTGGATCTCCCGCAATAGCAGTTTGAACGATTTTGACTCCATTGGGCCCTATTGACGGATTTAATATATTTCCTTCGATAGAAACAAATTCTTCAATGGCATTTACAACTTCCTTTGTTTGACCTTTATTCGCTAACGGAATCATTTTTACCTGGAGTTCTTCACGGTTCAAATCTATTGTACCATCAAAAACTAAATTCAATAAATTAGTTTCTAATGCAAAGTTCCTATTCAAATAAATGACTCCATCTTTTACTTTTAAGTTCAAAACAAGATTATGGATAAATAAATTAATTGGAAGGCTTGCTTTCGTAGAATACGGAGTTGTGATTTGTTTTGAGAGCCCAACGGCATTTGTGGGGATGCTTTTTACCCAGTCTAAAATCCACCTATTGACAACGTCCGTTTCTTTTGCAACCAAAAGAATTTGGCCATTTGCTGCAGATACTATTTGATGAGCGGACTTACCCTTTGCCTTCAAATCAACATCTAAATCAAACACACCACCCTTTAATTCTTTTTGTAATCCAGAAAATTTATCAATAACAAGGCGTTCACCAACAAGCTGTATTGAAGAATCAAAAGAATCTTGGTTTCTTTCAAGTTGTACTTGACCAACCAATTTACCCCCTGCAATGCTTGTCCCATCTAAAAAAGAAACTTTCAATTTACCATCAGCTAAAAGTACGGATGAAACAATACTTGGAAAATCTTTGACGAACCTATTAACTTCTAAATTTTTAATATAAATCAATAAATTTAAATTTATTTTATCAAAAAAATCAAACGCATATAAAGCATCTAAAAATATCTTATTCCCCCCTTGCGGTTGCAAAATCGAAAATCTTAGATTCTCGCCAAACAAATCCTTCATACTTAAATATTCCGAATTAATAGATCCTGAAAGAGAAGGAAGACGATCATTTAACAATGTCAATTGGAGTTTTCCATTAACGTCTGTTTCTCCCAATGTCCCAGAAATATCAAAAATGTCATAGACTCCCTTTTCTAGAGAAGTCATTTTCATATCCACTATAAAGGGTTTTAATTTATATGCAGCCAAAAAATCTGTATTGGAAATCTTTGCACTAATTCGCCCAGATTGACCATATTCTCTATTTTTAGAAAAAATAGAAAAATTCAGATCTGCCCCACCATCTTTCAGCTTTAAACTTCCATCAACAGATGACCCATCATTTTTAAATCGAACAACACCCTTAAAAGAAAAACTTCCAGAAGGAATGCTTTTTAAAGATGGAGCTCTCCCAAATTTTTCTAACGTCTGCATGGTCTCTTTTAAATTGTTGCCTTCCGAATTAATATTGATAAAAAAGTCATCTAGATTACCAATATTCAAAAATTCACCAGAAATAATCGTCTTTGTTTGATAGGGCTCTGTATGGAAGCTGAAAGCAAATCCTTTCTTTTTGCGTTTAAAAAAGTCCCACAAGTTTTTAAAAGAACCATCCAAAACAAATATTTCTTTTTCATAAGACAATACAGCACTTACTTTTACAAATTGAGTTAAAATAAATTTAGATAAATCAAAACTATAATTTTTATTTTCCTGTTTGTTATCATAAACAACCTTAATGTCGGAAATTCGAACATCATTAATGACAGCGGGATCTAAATTACTAATAAAATTATTAGTTGTCAAAGAGCCATATTGTTGCAAAGAAACCCAATTACTTTCTCCTTTTTCATTTTTTTCCAAAAACAATTGAACTCCGAAGGCGTCAATATATGCAATATTTAAAATGTTATCGGATAAATATGCCAAATCAACATCTAACTTAATTTGTTTAATCGACGCTAAATTTTTGGAAGAAAATCCTTTTTCTTTATTGCGAATCACGACATCGTTCAAAACAATTTGAGGGTTCAGAGATTTTGTTAATTCTATTTTTCCTTCAATCCTCACGGGAAAGCCAATTGCATTCGAAGCACTTTGTTCAATCGATTCCTTGTATGAATTAACATCAAAAAAGGCAACGTAGCCAATAATTCCTAAAATAGACATAAGAAAAAGTAATAAAAATCCAATTAAAAACTTCTTCATTTGAAACACCTCCATTTGCCTTTTCTTTAAACGTCTTCAAAAAGCTCTCTTTTATTTTTATCATTAAAGCCAAAAAAATCAAAACTATTTTTCATTTCTTTTGAAAGAGGTGCAAAAATTTTTAAAATACCCTTAGATGGGTGTGGAATACATAAAGCCATTGCGTGCAAATACATACGCCTTGGAATAGTTGAATTTTCAATAAATTCAGATGGGTTCCCATACTTTTGGTCACCCAAAATAGGACAATTCATTGTTGCACAATGGACTCGTAATTGATGTGTTCTGCCCGTTAAGGGCATCATTTCCAACCATGTAACTTTTTTGCCAAACGTATCTTCCACTCGGTATAGCGTGATTGCTTTCTGCCCATTTTCTAAATCCACTTGGACACTTTCGCAACCATTTTTCCCTGATTTTTTTAACAATGGCAAATCTATTTTGCCCTGTACAAGAGGGGGACATCCTTCAACAAGGGCCCAATATATTTTCTTTGTTTGATGCGATTGAAAGGCCTTCGTTAAAAAAAGAGCTACTTTTGAAGTCCTTGCTAAAATTAAGACACCACTGGTTTCCTTGTCTAATCGATGCACTAGCTTTGGCCTTTCCTTGCCATAGCACAATCCATCTAACATACCATCAATGTGATGCATTGTCTTTGACCCACCTTGCACCGCAATGCCTGCTGGTTTGTTGATGGCTATAACAAAATCGTCTTTATAAATGACACAAGATTGAATAAATTCTTCATCTTTTTTAGAAAATACAGATTGCTTTTCTACCTTTATTTTTTCCATAGGAGGAATACGTATTTCATCACCTAAAAAAACACGTTGAGAAGTCTCTGTTTTTTTTCCATTGAGGCAAACTTCTTTTTTTCTTAGCCATTTTTGTAACAGACCTTGACCAATATGGGGATAGTAACGTTTAAACCATCTGTCTAATCGACAATTATCATCTTTTTCTTGAACTTTAATAATTTCTACTTTCCCGAGCATTTTTGCTTCCTTAGATTTTCCCAATAATCAAGTCGTTTTCGAATTTCCCTTTCGAAACCTCTTTCTACAGGATCATAGAAAGAGCAACGATGCATTTTATCTGGGAAATAATTTTGTCCAGAAAATCCGTCTTTTGTTTCTGGATCGTATTGATAATTTTGTCCATAACCTATTTGTTCCATCAACTTTGTAGGAGCATTCAAAATATGCATTGGTGGAGAAAGTGACCCCGTATCTTGTGCAACTTTCAAAGCTTCACCCCATGCTTTATAAACGCCAATAGACTTTGGCGCAGTTGCTAAATAAACAACCAAATGTGCAATTGCTAAATCACCCTCTGGAGACCCCAAACGCTCATACGTATTCCACGCTGTTACCGCCTGGACTGTTGCCTGCGGATCTGCCATGCCGATATCTTCCACAGCAAACCGAGCTAATCGACGTAGGATATATTTTGGATCTTCTCCACCCTGAATCATCCGAGCAGTCCAATACAACGCAGCGTCAACGTCTGATCCCCTTAATGATTTATGCAATGCACTGATAAGGTTATAATGTCCATCTTTGTCCTTATCATAAAAAGGTAGTTTTTTTTGAATAATTTTAACAAGTTGTTGAACATCCGTTATATTTGACGAAGCATATTGCTCAAGAGCTTCAATCATATTAATAAAGTATCGTCCATCCCCTTCAGCGACCTTAAAAAGATAATCTTTTATCTCCGTCGAAAGTAACAAATTTGTATTCAATTGTTGTGCTTTTTTATATATCTTTTCAAGCGCCAAAGCATCCAAGGGCTTTAACACAAAAACTTGGCATCTTGACAATAAGGCATTGTTAATTTCAAAAGAAGGATTTTCCGTTGTTGCCCCCACCAAAATAACGGTTCCATCTTCAACATATGGTAAAAAACTGTCTTGTTGTGAACGATTAAAACGGTGAATTTCATCTACAAATAATAAAGTTTGATGTCCCATATGGTTACGTTCTTGAGCTAATGCAAAAAATTTTCTTAAATCAGAAACTCCTGAAAAAACAGCCGAAATCGGTTCAAAATATAAATTTGAAACATGCGCTAATAATCTAGCAATTGTCGTTTTACCACAACCTGGAGGCCCCCATAAGATAAAAGAACAAATCTTTCCTGTAGCAATCATTCGACCTAATGGTGCATCCGATGACAACAAATGATCTTGCCCCACAACATCAGATAAATTTTGAGGACGCAGCTTGTCTGCTAATGGGCGATTGGATGTTTGTTCAAAAAGCGTTGTCATTTTTATATTTCCTTTCTGCACACTTTATCATATAATGGGGGAAAAGGATAGTAGAAAATGCCAAAACAATTTACACGAAAAACTGAAAATTTTATTTGTGACGTTTGTGGGACTTTTGTTACAGGAAATGGATACACAAACCATTGCCCTTGTTGTTTATCGTCGAAACACGTCGACGTTAATCCGGGCGATAGGACTTCATCTTGCCTAGGAATTATGTTTCCAACAAGTATAGAGTTAAAAGGAAATGTTTATATTATTACGCACGTTTGTGAAAAATGTGGTCATACGAAACGTAATAAAGTAGCTCAAAATGATTCTCTGCCTGCCTTATGCGCTTTATCGGCAGGTACCTTACGTCAACACATAAAAAATGTTCAAAAGCAAGCACAAAAGAACAACACTAAAGAGCAGTTTCTTTAACGGCTTACTTTTATAAACAATAAGATTTAATCCAATCTACAAGAATCGATTTAGACATTGCTCCGACTTTTTTATCCATCATCTTTCCATCTTTAAAAATTAAAAAAGTAGGAATTGTTTGAATTTGATATTGTGCAGGGGTTTTCGGAGCTTCATCAATATCCATTTTTATTACTTTTATGTTGGGCATTTCTGTGGCAATTTCCGTAATAAGAGGCGACATTTGACGGCATGGGCCACACCACGAAGCAAAAAAATCAACCAAAACTAGACCCTTTGCATTAATGACTTCTTTTTCAAACTTTTCATCATTAATTATTTCTACCATTTTTCTCTCCTTTTTTGTCAACCTGCCACTTAAGGTAGGATTAATCTTCCAAAGTGTCAAGAGGCCATCTTGGACGTGCTTTAAAATTCAAACTATCCACCTTCCCTTGTTGAAATCTTTCCAATCCTGCCCATGCAATCATAACTCCATTATCCGTACATAATTTCAATGGTGGAGCTGCAAAAATCATATTTTCCTTTATCGCTAATTGTTGCAAGGCTGTACGCAACGCAGTATTTGAAGCAACCCCTCCAGAAACCACCAAATGACACGCATGAGGATATTTTTCTTTAAAAATACGAATACCATTCTTTAACCTATCTTCGACTGTTTCAACCACGGCTTGTTGAAATCCACAGGCTAAATCATTTTTATTTTGCTGTGTCAAAGCGCCTAATAATTCAATTTGGTGCCGAACAGCTGTTTTCAGTCCAGAAAAGGAAAACTGGCATCCCTCTCTTCCTTTCATAGGACGAGGGAAGTCGAAACGTTTTGTATTGCCATTTTTGGCAGCCTTTTCAATATTGGGGCCTCCAGGATAACCAATTTGCAACATCTTAGCGACTTTATCAAACGCTTCACCCGCAGAATCGTCAATCGTTCCTCCCAATTTTTCATAGAGGCCGACCCCTTTTACGATCAAAATTTGACAATGCCCTCCAGATATCAATAATAAGAGATATGGATAGTCTATCTTATTTGTCAATCGTGCCACCAAAGCATGACCTTCTAAATGATTTACTGCAACAAATGGCAACTGATGTGCCATTGCAATTGCTTTGGCTGTCATAACACCCACAATAACACCACCGATCAAACCCGGCCCCGCTGCCACGGCCACCGCTGATAAATCTTTAAAACTAACCTTTGCTTCTTCTATTGTTTTTTGAACAATCGTATCAACTTGTTCTAAATGGGCACGCGCCGCAATTTCAGGAACAACACCACCAAATTGCCGATGCTCATCAAATTGTGACCACACAACAGATGATAAAATTTCTTTTTTTTCATTTACGATAGCGCAAGCTGTTTCATCACAACTTGATTCAATTCCCATAACTAACATTTTTTATTCCGTTTTAAATAAATTAAGAATGCCCCCGGATCAATGGGACAAACAGGCTCTATTGAGATTATTTTTTTTTGCATGTCTGCTCTTTTTACCCACTGCAAAAATTCTTTACGAATTTGACCTTGTCCGCTCCGCCCTTTCCCAGTAATAACGGTTACTTTTGATATCCCTTGATCCACATGAGTATCGATAAAATTTACAAAAGTTTCAAAGGCCTCTTGGACTGTATAGCCATGCAAATCTAACCTCACTTTTCGAGGCAAAGAAAAAGACAATAACCATCTTGGAACAAAATGCACCTTCTTCGATTGAGCCAAAGGCGTTATTGTTTTTTTTACTTTTTCCCATAAAAATTCGTCTTGTGTTTTCATTTATTCAATTAAAGCTGGAAGCTTTTTTCCTTTTGGCCATAACAGATAATATTTCCCTTTGTTTTTCATACGCCCTGCTTTTTGGAAAGCCTCTTCTCCATAGCCCCAAAAAAAATCAGCACGAACTACCCCCTTAATAGCTGAACCAATATCTTGAGCAACAACAAGTCTTTCTATTTTTTTACCATCTGGATCTGTTGTGTTTAAAAATAATGGTGTGTTTAATGGAATATATTTTGTATCAATAGCAACACTACGTTGAGGAGTCAGTTCAACCCCAGAAGCCCCTAAGGGCCCATCCGATTGAGGTAGGATTTTAAAGAAAATAAAACGTGGATTTTTATCCATCATTTCTTGTGCTTGTTTTGGGTTTTCCTTCAGCCATTCCCGAATATATGACATAGAAGATTTCCCAGGATTCAATACCCCTGCATCAGACATAATCGCACCAATGCCTTTAAATTTATGACCATTATTCCCCGCATAACCTATGTGAACAACTCCATCTTCCGTTTCAACACGTCCCGAACCTTGGACATGCAAAATAAATACATCCACCTCATTATCAACCCACAACAAAACAGGGGCTTGCATTTTATTTACATCTTGTCGCGTATAATAGGGAATAAAACGCCCCTCTTCCAATCGGCCCACAATTTGCTTTTTTTCATTTTTTATACCAAAAGCACTTAAATCAATACGCAATAAATTTGCCGGTAACCCATAAATAGGGACGGAATATCTTTCTGTTTTTTTCATAGATCCCATCAAAGAAGCTTCGTAATAACCTGTAAATGTTCCTTGTTCGTCGCCTTTTGACGAAACAAGATAGGCTATCAAATTATTTTCCAAATAACTTCTAACATCCTCGGACGAAGATTTTTCATCTAACCCTTTGCAAAATAACCACCATTCTTGTTTGGGGAAGCGACAACTTTTTTTTAAAGCAGGCAAAGCTTCACTAAAATCGTCTGTCGTCCACCCATTTATCTCATCAAAAGGAACAGCTGCCAATTCAAATTCTTTGGATGCATTTTTAGCACAGCCAAACAAAGCAAAACTCAATAAAAAAATATGTAGCCACCTAACCATCAAAAGCTCTACTTTGGGTTTCAATTACAGCCCACCTATTTTTGAATTTTGGATCTCTTTTAAATGTCCAGACATCACGAACTTTACAAATTAAAACAGAGTCACCTTCCAACACCTTCCCCATCTTATCTTTAAGCGCATTCGTTTGCTCTGTAATAAATTCAACGGTCACTTGAATTGGATTTTCTTCTTCAGAACGGTTAAGGATTTTACAAGATAGAAAAGAAATTAAAGAAAATTCAACCTGCTGTTCTTTGTTCTTTCTTTCCTCTATCACACTAACGAAACAATCATAAACACGAGGAGAAACTAACGTTTTAAAATCTTCCACTTTTCCTATAGAAAACGCGTCAACTACAGCATTAAAAGACATTTTTGCTCCCGTCAAGAAATCTTCTTCATCAAACACCTTTGCATCTTTTTTAAGATGCACAAGATCTTTTTTTTCAGGAATTAATGTCATTTCTAAAATATCCCCCGTTTTTTTGGAAATAAAACGAACCTTGTCAGAAACAGGCTCTTTCCCAAAAACAGAGATAAGCTTTGAAACCAATAAAAAAATAATAATCGTCAATAAAATCCATCCTAAATTCATTTTGTCCTCTTTTTGTTTTCTCTTCTAAAATAATATTTTTTTTCAAAAAAGTATAGATTTTTTTGCGAATATCCTTTTTTTATTTCAAAATAGACTATATAGTAAGAGATGATTCTTATGAAGAGAAAGGACATAATTATGACTCAGAAAGAAAAAGATAATAAAACGGCTCAACAAAACCAGCCAACAATTCAAGTAAATGGGCAATATATTAAAGATTTATCCTTCGAAGCTCCCAAAATGCCATTTTTGTTATCGAAACAAGAACAACCGCCAACAATTTCCATCAATATTGACGTCAACGCAAGCAGAATTAACGAGGAAGCAAAACTCTTTGCAGTTGAATTGGTCGTTAAAATTAATGCAAAAATTAAAGAAGAAACGGCCTTTCTTTGCGAATTAACGTATGGTGCTGCCGTTACGTTGAACTTACCGGCCGAACACGTAAAACCAGTTTTACTAATCGAGGTTCCACATTTACTATTCCCCTTCGTTCGAGCAATCATTGCCAATACTATTCAGGAAGCAGGATTGCCTCCGTTATCATTGAACCCCATCGACTTTGCAGCTTTATATCGCAGTCGGATGGCTCAAGAAGACAAACAGAAATCAACCAATTAAATCAAAATAAAAAAGCCCCTTCTTTGGGGCTTTGTTTTTTCAAGAATCAAGCATTTCAAAAATTTGTTGCCTTAACGCGTCAAGCCCTTCTTTTTTTTCAGAACTTGTTACCAATAAATCAGGGAAACATGCTGTATGAATTTTCATTACTTCTTTTGTTTGATTTATAATTTTTTCTAATTCTTCTTTTTTCAATTTATCACTTTTTGTTAAAACAATTTGAAAAACAACTGCCGATTTATCTAACATTTTCATAACTTCTTCGTCTTTTTTCGTTATACCATGTCTTGAATCAATCAATAAAAAAACACGCCGAAGAGATGGACGACCTTTCAAGTATTTGAAAACAAGTGAATTCCATTTTTTACTTCTTTTCCTGGAGCTTTTGCGAAACCATACCCTGGCAAATCAACTAAATAAATTTTATCAAACAATTTAAAATAATTAATTTGTTGAGTCCTTCCTGGTGTCGATGAAGCTCTTGCTAAACCTTTATGATCTGTTAATGCATTAATCAAACTTGATTTTCCAACATTAGAACGACCAGCAAAAGCAACCTCCAACAACTCATCTACAGGCAATTGTTCCAACGAAGCACAACCAATTACAAAAATACATTCATTTAGTGTGGGCTGAAGGACATCTTTTTTCATTAGTCGACCTTATATTTTTTCATCACAAAATGTTGTTGAATGATGGATAAAATATTATTCCAAGTCCAATATATTACTAACCCTGAAGCAAACTGTCCCAACATAAACACGAAAACCAAAGGCATCCATTTGAAAATCATAGCTTGAGTCTTATCCATTAGTGCAGGGTTCATTTTTTGTTGTAAAAACATTGTAAGCCCCATCAACATTGGCCAAACACCGATATTCAAAAACGTTGGGACATCCCATGGGATAAGTCCAAACAAGGTAAAAAAAGATGATGGGTCTGGAACTGATAAATCGTGTATCCAACCATAAAATGGAGCCTGCCTCATTTCAATAGAAACCGACAATACTTTATATAAAGAAAAGAAAATCGGAATTTGAATTAACAAAGGAAGACAACCCGACGCAGGGTTTACTTTTTCTTTTTTATACAACAACATCATTTCTTGTTGCATACGCATTTTATTGTCTTTATACAATTCTTGAATCGATTTTACTTTCGGCTGTAATTTCCGCATTTTTGCCATATTTTCAAAAGATTTGCCCGCGATAGGGAAAAGCAATAACCTTAAGATAGAGGCAAAAATTAAGATTGCCAAACCCATATTACCGACCAAATGATTTAAAAAACTTAAAATAAACAAAAACGGCTTTGTCAAAAAGTAAAACCAACCAAAATCAATAGCCAATTCAAACTTTTCAATTCCAAAATCTTTTTGATACATCGCCAATATTTTTTCTTCTTTAGGACCAGCAAAAAAATAGCTTGTTTTCGAAGCGCTTTCACCCGCTTTTACTTGGAAAGTAGGTGTTACATAATAAGTAGAAAAAACGTTTTTATTTTGCGTATTACCATAGGAAAAAACACCTTGCACATCACTTAATTCTTTATCAAAGATCAATGCAGTCAACCAATATTTTTCTGTGATTCCTAGCCAACCACCTTTCGTTGTAAACTTTTCTTTTTCTCCTTCTTTAAAATCATACATTTTGAATTCTTTTAAAGAACCGTCAAGGACGCCAACAAAACCTTCATGAACACTAGATAACGGGACTTCAGGAGGATCTATGCGAACAATTGTTCCATCAGAAGAAAACCACAAAGATTCAGTCGTTTTATTTTCAATCGTATTCACGATGGTAAACATATATTCTTTATCCATTGAAATCACTTGTTTAAACACGACACCTTTTTCATTTTGCCATGTCAGCGTTAAAGGAGAATCTGGCGTAAGCGTTTCTTTGTCCGCCGTCCATAATGTATTTTGGTTAGGAGCAGTCATGCCATTGTTTAAAGAAGAAATTCCAAATGCTACGTAATACGAAGGCATTAAAAGAGTCACATCTGGACTAT
>CAZXTR010000023.1:0-15425 GCA_964643615.1 uncultured Lactobacillales bacterium
AAATGGCAAAAGATTTATACGAAAGCTCAAAGTTTGAAATAGATACGGAAATAAATAATCTAGTTTACGAGGTTAGAGATAAATACTATTACCTCATTTTTACAAAATTACAAAAAAGGGCTACGGAAGAGTTAGGCTTAGAGTTCAAAGATCAAACAAGTTTAATTAAGGAACATTACAAAAAACATTCCGCTAAAACTCAATGTAGTTGTATACAGCTTGAAAATATGGGCGACATACCAATTCAGGAACTAAATATTGCCAATACAGAGAGACTTTTAAATGAATCGCAACACGCTCAACGGATGAGGAAGAAGTTAAAAATACTTCTTTACAAACAGAAAGTAAGGCGAGAAATGGGAGGGAAAGATAATGCTTGACATTTTATTTGCTTTTTGGGATGTTCTTTGGAAAGTTGTCATCGTATTGTTAGCATGGGGACTTATAAAATATATTCTAAAAAAAATAAGGAAAAGTAAGTGAGAAAGCGATATAAAACGGACATCGTCCTTTTTTCAATTTTTCTTTCGTGGATATTTCCGGCATTTATCCTCTTTGGATGGGGCTGTTTTCTTTTTTTCTTGGTATTCTTTAGCCTATACGCTTTTTCTATTGCATGTAATCAACCAAAGGAAGATATATTTATTGGCTCTTTATCTTCAGCGTTCTTAACGGCCTGTATCTTAATATGCACATTATATGCAGTATTTTATTTTATTGCGGACGATCCAAAAAACATTATTGTTGGATACTATATGAAAAATGCAAAAGAATTTATCCCAATCATCATAGGGGCTGCGTTGCCTATAAGCCTTGTTTTATCTTATATTTTTTATCAAAATAAACCTCAAAAAACGAATCGGTAATACGATTCGGTTTATTTTTTCTTAAAAGCTCCTTTTTGGGGCTTATTTTTTTATCTTTTTTTATACTTTTATATCTTTTTTAGTAATTTTTTACACTTTTTGCAAAAAATAATTGAACAAAATAGAAACAACAACAAAAATTATATTATAGGAAAAATACCATCATTATTAGTTGGTGCTCTTTTTGATGATAAAGGTAATCGGATGACTCCGTCTCAGAGTAATAGCAACGGAAAACGTTATCGCTACTATGTCAGTCAGGCTACAATTCAAGGCGATAAAAATAATGCAGGCTCTGTTGATAAAATCCCGGCAGGTGAGATTGAAATACTTATCCAAAACGAAATTACAGCGTTTATACAAAAAGAAAATAATATCCACAAATATTTAAGCAATAACAATGTAATTGAACAAAAAGATTTATTTAAAAAAATAAAAGAGTTGAAATTATCAAATAATCAAATTCGTTGCGTTTTATCAAAGGTTATCTTAAATAAAACTAATGTGAAAATATACCTCTGCGAAGAAGGAATTATAAGATTTTTAGAAAGTTTGATTTATCACAAAGAGTTTCTAAAAGAAGCATCGGTTATTTCTGATACAACTATTTTAATAAAAAAAGATATTAAAATAGCAAGAACTCCAAGGATGGGAAGCGTTTTAATTATGAATGGCAAAAAGAAAAATAATAATATCGACCCGATCTTAATTAACGCTATTGTCAAAAGCTATCGTTGGAATAAAATGTTAAAATATGACAAAGTTAAGAATATAAAAGATATTGTAAAATTAGAAACTGATTATTGTTTAGATCATATTAAAAGAACGGTGAGATTAAATATTTTATCCCCAACAATTGTAGAAAGCATTTTGGACGGAACACAACCACTTGATTTGAGTTTGCAGAAATTGTATAAACTCAAAACTTTAGACTGGAAAGAACAAGAAAAAATATTGAATTATGTGTAAAAAATGATACTAGAAGTACAAAAAGTGTGCTTTATTTTTTGCATTTTTTAGGCAGGGTGTCACAAAAAAATCAAAAAGAGACTTTTTAAAAAATCGGCTTAAATTTTGAGATTAAATTCTCTCTTTTTGAGTCTCTTCTGAAAAGCAATCGCCCAAAGCCCCCGACAATGTGAGATATTCCAAATAATAAAGACCACTATCATAATGATAGTGGTCTTTATGGTGGAGGTAAGGAGGATCGAACTCCTGACCTCTGCAATGCCATTGCAGCGCTCTCCCAGCTGAGCTATACCCCCACACGAGAGATTCCATGATGGAAAACTTCGTCATGATACATAAATGTGAAAAAAATGCAAGCAAAAAATCGCTTGACCTTTTTTACATTTATCCCCGTTGTTTTGCATTATATCTAAGCAGAAGCTCTCGCAACGAAGATGAATACCCTACAGGTTCTTCTTTTATCAAAGGAATAACAGCGGTTTGTTGCTCTTTGGGAAGATTAAAGAAATCTTCACTTTTTTGTCCTTTTTCTTTTTGATGAGCGATGATTTTAACGATGTTATGTCCGTCGGTCACTCTAGCTGCAAAAAAATAGGAAGGTAGAGCACCGCTTTCTTTCTCTTCTTCACGAATAATTTCTTTAAATTCTTCTGGTAAGGTGGAAAAAACATCTCCCTTTGCTTCAATTTTTGACTGTTCTATTGTTTCTGTTGTCATATTCCCTCCTTAAAAAACAAGAGCCAATAAGAAAAAGACTAAAGGAATAAAAATTAAAAAAAAGTTAATATGATTAAATATAACCTTGGTCTTTGAAAGAAAGTATTCCTACTTTAAAAAGAATTAAATGATCCACTAAAGCCAAGTTCAGTGGCTTTGTAATTTGAGCCAACTTTTTCGTCAAATTAATGTCTGCGTCCGAGGGGGTGTATATCGCTAGAAGGATAGTTGTGGATGAAGAGGATATAGGTTTTGGGGGCCCTATTTATGTGCTACTTTTTTCTTTTTGGTACGGAGGATATGTAAAACCTGCTGGAGACAACGTAAATATCTCTACGCCTTTTTTTGTGATACCGATTGTATGTTCAAATTGAGCAGACAAAGAACGATCTTTTGTTATTGCTGTCCATCCATCAGATAAAACAAGCGTTTCAGGAGCTCCAACGTTTACCATAGGTTCGACTGTAAAAATCATCCCTTCGACAATTTCCATACTATCTCCTTTTTTCCCATAGTTTAAAACATTTGGCAAAAGATGAAAAGCTTGACCCACTCCATGTCCGCAAAAATCCTCAACCACCGTAAAGCGTTCTTTTAAAGCGCACGCTTCAATCGCATAGCCAATATCCGCGATGGTATTTCCAATGCGTGCCTGATTAATTCCTGCCATCATTGCTCGATACGCAGTTTCAACAACGCGTCGCGCTTTAATTGATGGAGTCCCAACATAATACATTCTACTTGAATCGCCAAACCAACCATCTACGATGGGCGTAATGTCGATGTTAATGATATCTCCATCATACAAAGCCTTGTCCCCAGGGATCCCATGACATACGATATGATTGGCTGAAATGCAACTGGCTTTTGTGTATCCTTTATATCCAATAGTCGCAGGGATGCCGCCATAATCTCGCATAAATTCTTCAAGAAGCTTATCCAAATAACCTGTTGTAACTCCAGATACGACAAAAGGCGTGATATAATCTAGAGTAAGGGCGGCTAAATGTCCTGCTTTGCGCATTCCTTCAAACTGTTCGACTGAATAAATTGCAATCTGCTTATTCATTTTGACTTTTTTTCCTTTCTGCATTAACATACATTCGTTTTATGTTATTTGCTAGTTTTTTTATAAAATTTTACATGAAAGAGAAAAAGATGACGCCGAAACAAAAAATTTACTTAATTCTTTTTGTTTTTGCATTAGTTATTGGAACTATGCTATTGAATTCTCCGTTAACGAACAATTAAGGAAATAATAGGCGTTAGAAACGTATATGAGGATCCTCTTGAAAAACAATAAAGTTTTGCTATAATGGCTTCAACCACCTAATGGCCATGAAAGAAAAAAGATACAAAAAACATAAAAAGCTTGAAAAATATAAAAAAATTATGTATAAAGTTTCTTTCATTGAAAGATAAAGCCCGAAGGTCGGGCATTTGAAATAGTTTATTAAAAAGAGAGTAATAAAATGGCTACACCAAAGAAAAAAACGTCAAAGTCAAAAAGAGATATGCGTCGTTCTCATGCAGCATTGGGTAAAAATCCAATGACGGAATGCCCGAATTGTGGTGAAATGATGCGTCCTCATCACATTTGTGATGCTTGTGGTTTTTATAATAAGAAAGAAGTTATTAAAAAGGCAAAGGCTGAATAAAAAAAGGCGGTGGGAATGGTTGATGCAACTGTAATTTCTATTGACGCGATGGGTGGCGATAATGCCCCTGTTTCCGTGATAGAAGGTGTGAAACGGGCAAGCGAAGAACATCCTGAAACTTTCTTTTTATTGTTTGGCGACGAACTCAAAATCGCGCCGTTGGCAAAAGAAAAAGGGCTTTCCGAATCGGTTTATAAAATTTATCATACGACTGAAACGGTTCGTGCAGATGATAAGCCTTCGGCGGCGGTTCGTTATGGGCGCAACACAAGTATGTTTAAAGCAATTTACAGCGTCCGAACGGGTGAGGCAAAGGCAGTTGTTTCTGCCGGGAATACAGGCGCTTTTATGGCGATGTCTAAAATTTGCCTTGGCACAATTGCTGGGGTTGACAGACCTGCTTTGGCGGCGGTGTTGCCAACATCGAGTGGTCAACCTGTTGTCATGTTGGATTTGGGCGCGAATGCAGAATGCAACGCGATGAATTTGGTTGAATTTGCCATTATGGGGTCTGTTTTTTACCGTTTGTTGTACAAAGTAGCTAAACCATCTATCAGTTTGTTAAATATCGGCTCTGAAGAAACAAAAGGACGCGAAGAAATTCGAGAAGCAGCCACGATTTTAAAAGACAATAATTTGAATTACAAAGGATTCGTTGAAGGCTTTGATATTAATTCGGGCTCTACACATGTGATTGTGTCGGATGGATTTTCGGGGAATGTTGCTTTGAAAACCATTGAAGGCACAGCAAGATTAATTAAAAATACATTTAAAGATGTGGTGAAAAAATCAATTTTGGCAAAGTTGGGTTTTGTTTTCTTTATGCCCGCATTGTTGAAATTGAAAAAGAAAATGGATCCTAGACAATATAATGGCGCAATGTTTTTAGGGTTGAATGGCATTTCTGTGAAAAGTCATGGTAGCGCGGATGCGTTAAGCTACGCGCATGCAATTTCTGTTGCTTATGATTTATCTGAAAATAAGTTGTGTGAAAAAATAAAGGCGGAATTAGAAGATTTAATTTTTACACCAGAACCGATTAGTAGTATTGATGAAATTAAACCGTTGTGCTGAAAGAGGAATAAATGTCGTTTCTTCGTTCTAGAATATTGGGAGTGGGTGCGTATTTACCAAAATGCATCATGACGAATCAAGAATTGTCCCAAAAAGTAGACACCTCAGATGAATGGATTGTGGAACGGACGGGTATCCATACGCGTTGTATTGCCGACGATTTAGAAAGAACATCAGACTTGGCTTTTTTTGCGGCACAAAAAGCTTTAAAAAATGCGAACATAGATTCAAATTCAATTGATGCTATAATTGTGGCGACAACTACTCCAGATTTGACTTTCCCGTCAACCGCTACGAAGGTGCAAGCAAAATTGAATATGAAAAGAGGCTTTGCTTTTGATGTTCAGGCAGTTTGTTCTGGTTTTTTATATGCTATGACGGTTGCTGATTCGATGATTCGGGCAAAGCAAATTAAAACTGCCTTAATTATTGGTTCGGAAACGCTTTCCAGGATAGTAAATTGGACAGACAGAAATACGTGCGTTTTGTTTGGAGATGGGGCGGGGGCTGTTGTGTTGCAAGCCGTTCAAGGGGATGGTTCTATTTACGACAGAGGTGTTTTATGCTCAAAACTTTTTTCGGACGGTAATTTTGGCGATTTATTACAAACAGATGGGGGAGCCTCTTCTTCAGAGCATGTTGGAAAGATTCAAATGAATGGTAAAGAAGTTTTTCGGCAAGCCGTTTCCAAATTAGCTGGTGCTGCAGAAAGTATTTTACAAGAGCACAACTTAACCGCATCAGATATTGATTGGTTTATTCCGCATCAAGCAAATATTCGCATTATTGATTCGACAGCAAAAAAATTAAACATAGATAAAAAGAAAGTTATTATTACAGTTGATCATCATGCGAACACTTCGGCAGCATCTATTCCTATAGCTTTGGCTGAATCTGTAGAAAAAGGACAAGTTAAAGTCGGCGATTTGCTTTTATTGGATGCTATGGGTGCTGGCTTTACTTGGGGAGCAATGTTGTTGCGTTTTTAAAAAACTGATATAAAATGCTTGATTTTTATGCTTTTTTTGTATAATAAGTAAATATGTTAACGTTTTTTTTGAAAGAGGAATAAATGAGAAATATTACACGTGCGAATTTAGCTGAAGCGGTTTATCGAGATTTAGGATTATCCTTTGTCGAATCCGAAGAATTGGTCGACCAAGTATTTGAAGAAATAACTAAAAGTTTTGAATCTGGGCAAGATGTTAAAATTTCTTCGTTTGCAAGTTTTTGTTTGCATCGCAAAAATAAAAGAATGGGGCGCAACCCAAAAACGGGCAAAGAATATGAAATTACGCCACGAAACATTTTATCTTTTTACGCTTCTCAAATTTTGAAAAAAAAAGTTGCACATAGAAATGGGGCAAAAAAGTAAATGAAATCAAAAGATGCCTACCGGACGATTGCTGAAGTTTCCAAAGTTTTAAATCTTCCTCCGCATGTGTTGCGGTTTTGGGAAACGCAATTCCCTCAAATCAATCCCGTGAAACGGATTGGTGGTCGGCGTTATTATCGTGTTGAAGATATTCAATTATTAGAAAAAATAAAGTCCTATTTATATGCGGATGGTTATACCATAAAAGGAGTTCAAAAAATTTTAAAAGGACACAATCAAGACAAAATCTTGTCGACGAGTGCAGATGACCCCGACAAGGCGTCTATGGAAAAAATAACCAAAGAAATGCAAAGTATCAAAGATTACCTTGGTCAATTTATTTGATTATAAATGATATTGAAAGGACAAAGTTTCTTTGTCTAATGTGGCAGATGTTCCAATGGGTAGAAGTATGCGTGAATTGCTATGTCCATAGGGGAGTCCTTGGTACATAACAACATGTGGTATTTTTTGGTGTATATCATTTAAAACGTCTTGTAAAGTACCATCGTTTTTGTCTGATGATAAACATTGATAAAAATCGCCCCAAATTATGGCATTGACTTCATCAAACACGCCCGCTAAACGTAAATGAGTTAACATGCGGTCTATTTTATAGGGTTCTTCTTGTACATCTTCAATAAACAAAATAGAGTCTTTAAAATGTGGACAATAAGGCGTTCCTATTAATTCATCAATTAACGATAAAGTACCTCCGATTAACGTTCCTGTGATGATTTTGTTTGTAGGTGTTATAGGAGTCAGCGCAATCGACATAGGCTTTTGAGATAAATAAGCATCAAAAGTTTGATTAATTAATCCATCCACTCCTAATGATGTAACATCTCGACGTGGAGACAATCCTGAAACACTAGGTAATTTTGATTTTTCCCATAAAGCTAATTGTAAGGCGGTGGTATCGCTAAATCCGATAAAGGGCTTTTTGTTTTTAGTAATCATGGCATAATCTAATTTATCTAACAAACGGCCAGAACCATAACCCCCTTTTAAAGCAACAATCATATCGATATGTGTATCGGCAAAAAATTGATGAATATCAGCAAGACGTTGTTCATCTGTTCCTGCCAAAAAGCGACAAGCTTGCAAAGCATTTTCGCCCCAAACGGCGTTAAGCTTTTTTTCTTTGAACCAGTTTGTAATCAATTTTTGGTCAATAGGAGTATTGGATGGACTGGACGGGTTAATGATGCCAATGGTTTTCATTTAATTTTCTCCTGTAAAAAAACGACTATCTCTTTTGCAAAGTCTGATAACGAAGCATCACGCGCCCCCATAACAACAATTCTATCGCCTTTAATACAATGGCTTAAATAATTAAATAATTGAGTGCGATTAGGGATATAAAAAGCTTTTTTGCCTTTTTGTTGTATCCCATCAACTAAATCTTTAGAAGAAATATCGGAGCAAACACTTCCTCCAACATAAAAAATATCGGTGAAAAAGACGTAATCATCGTTGGATAATTCGCGTACGAATGCATCAATTAAATCATTTTTTAATAAGCGAGTAGGAGCAAAACCATGGGGTTGATATAAAACCCATAAACGATGCCCCCCTTGGTGAAGTGTGCGTAAGGATGCTGATATTTTTTCTGGGTTATGAGCATAATCATCGAAAACGGCGATATCGTGAGCAACCCCAATTTTTTCCAGCCGTCTTTTTGTTCCCCAAAAAGTCTTTAATGCAGTTAAAGAATCAGCGATGGATACTCCCTTTAATGAACACACGGCGATGGCGGATAAAGCGTTTTCAACATTGTGTTGCCCAAATAAAGGCATAAACCCCTTTTCCCCATTGATCGAAAAGTACGTTCCTAAATTATCAAAGGAAATGTCTGTAGCAATAAAGTCAGCGCCAGTTTTTTTGTTTTTTGAAAAAGTAATTGTTTTTTTGTGTAGACCAAATAATGGTTTCATCAACGCGCAATCCTTGTTTAATACGACTCCAGTTTTTGCTTTTTTGACGAAGGAAGAAAATAAATCAATCAATTCGACTGTGGGTTTATGATCCAATGAAATATTGGAAATTAAGGCAATATCAGGTTGGTACATTTCAATAGATCCATCGGATTCATCAGCTTCGATGATGCAAATATTTCCTTTTCCAGAAATAAAGCTACTAGACGAATCATTTTGTGTATAAGTGTTAATTGAAACCCCTCCATTAATCATAGATGGTTGTAATTCTGCAAAATGTAAAATATGACCAACCATAGCGGTAATCGTTGTCTTACCGCTTGTTCCACCAATTGCAATACCGTCTTTTGAATTGAAAATAGATGCCAATAATTCCGAGCGATGAATGGTTTTTACCCCCAATTGCAAAGCACGTTGAACGTCTGGAATTTGTTTTTCTACAGCCGTAGAAAGTATAACGTAATCAACAGAAGAATCTATTCCTGAACCATCTTGAGGAAAAAGTGAAATGCCCTTTTTTTGCAATGATAGTAAGGTTGGGGTAATAATATTTTGGTCAAAACTCCGGTCAGAACCAACAACGCAATGTCCTTGGCTGAGCAAAAAACCTGCGATTGAACTCATTCCAGACCCACCAATCCCACAAAAAAAGTATTTCATAATTTTTTCTTCCTTTACGTACTTATTGATGTATAGTATACAAATAAACATTCATGAAGCAAGAGGAGAGTTTTATGCGTAAATATTTTTATTCAATTTTACTTTTTATGTTTATTTCGCCGTTATTTTCGCAAACACCACAACAACTTGAAATTTTAAGACAAAGGGGGGTTGATACGGCAAAGAGTGCTTCACCTGGTGAAAAAAATACTTCGGATACTATTACCAAAGGGCAAGAAGCCATGAAAAAATTGGAAGGCAAGTTACTTGTTCAAACGGACAATTTTAATATTGTGACGGCGTCAACAGGGGATAAGCTTTGTACGATGGATGTGTCATTGATTAATTTTTCATCTTTTGACGTTTCAAGTATCCAAATTTTTTTTGATTGGGATGATGTAGGAGGGACTTATGCAGAATTTTCCTCTTTACAGCCAAAAAAAGGTTCAAAAGTTAATATTGGAATGGTTGGGGAGGTTTGTTCCCATGTCGCGCTTATTCCCAAAATGCGAGTACCTATTTGTAAAATGAAAGAAAAAAATGAAAGTTTTTGCCGTTCTCTGGTGACTTTTTTGAAATTAGAATAAACCGTCATGCGTAAAATAATTTTTTTATTTTTTTTCTTATTAATGGCAACGTCTGTTTTTGCCAAAAATACCCCAGTTTTAATGCTAGCAGATGAACAATTGTATCAAGAAATATTTGAATTGCAAAATGCAGAAAGGTGGAAAGACGCCGATAAAAAAATTGCAAAGTTGCAAGATAAAAACTTGATGGGACATGTGTTGGCACAACGCTATTTTTCGAAAACATGGAAAACAAGTTCTCAAGAAATAGAAAAATGGTTTAAAAAGTATGCCGATCATCCTCAGGCGATTAAAATGTACTCTTTAGGACAAAAGAAAAATGCAAAACTTCCCGATCAAAAGCCCATCCCTGTTTTTGGGAACAGAAGTGGCGCTTGCTCGATTATTTTTAGGGCAGAACCGATTGATAGCATCAAGGATTTAAGTTTTTCTTACTTATCTAAAGACAGGCGGAAGCGTGCACAAAAAACAATGAATCAAATTTATAAATACATCAAATCTGGAAAAACTTTGATGGCTCGGCAGTTAATTGATGGTCAAGACGCTAAAGAATTATTCAACAAAAAAGACCATGATTCTGCAAAAATTGCACTAGCATTTTTTTATTTTTTGGACGGCATGGATGACAAAGTATTAGAATTAATCACTCCTGCTGTAATACGTTCGGGAAAGGATTTGCCTTTGGGACATTGGACGTTGGGGTTATCCGCGTGGCGAATAGGCAAAATCGAATTAGCAAGTTCCCATTTTGATAAAGTAGCAAATCATCCCAAGGCATATCCCTTGTTAAAGGCAGCGGGCGCTTTTTGGGCATCGCGTGCAAATTTAAAGTTAGGTAATTTTACGCTTGTGAATTCCTATTTAGAAATAGCCGCCATGCATCCTAGGACATTTTATGGTATTTTGGCAACACGTGCATTAGGGCGTGATTTGAATTTGACATGGGAAAAACCTGTTCTCCCAGACGATGAAGTAACAGAGGCTTTTTCTCATCCAGCGTTAGAGCGAGTTTTGGCATTGAAGCAAATAGGATTTGAAACGTTGGCGAACCAAGAATTGACTTCTTTATTTATTAGTGCGGATAAACCGACGAAAGCTCTACTTTCTATTGTTGCAGAAAGAAACGGAATCGAACGAGATTTAACTCTGATTTCTGGGCAATTAGAAGACCAAAATGAAGGGGTTCGCTTCCCTGCCCCCGATTGGAATCCACAAACGGGATGGCAAGTGGATAAAGCCCTTGTTTTTGCCTTCATTAAACAAGAATCATGCTTTAATGTTGCTGCAAAAAGCAATGTTGGTGCCGTTGGTTTGATGCAAATTATGCCTGACAATGCAAAACAATTGGCAAAAATTTTGAATATAGAATGGAGTACTTTACGATTAAGTGAGCCCGAATACAACATGGCGCTGGGGCAACAATATATTTTGTGGTTGATGAAAGATAGAAATATTCAAAATAATCTTATCTTTACGGCGGTTGCTTATAATTCTGGGCCGAGGAGCTTGTCAAAGTTAAAAAATAGAATGAAATACAATAATGATCCTCTGTTGTTTGTTGAAAGTATTCCATTTCGGGAAACCCGAGGTTTTGTAGAACGTATTATGGCAAATTATTGGATATATAGAATATTAATGAATCAATCCGTTTCTTCGATGGATGATTTAATAGAAGGCCGTTGGCCAATATATGTTGCGCTGGATTAAGAAAGAATAAATTAGTATAGCGTACTTATGAATCATCGAGTAAAAAAGTTAACCGAATTTAAATAGTTAGCATTACAAGTGGAATGGAGACTTTAACTTTTTTCATGTGAGAAAAAGTTAAGATATATCTATCACAGGAGTGAGATAATCTTCTTAGTTGTTTTTTTATAAAAAAAGATATTGACAAACGAGAATAATAAGTTCATAACCTATAGACATGATAAAAAGCGCGAATTTTTTTGATTTTAATTTGAACTCTTTTTGGTTTCTATTAAGCCGAAAGGAGAGCTTTTTATTGTAGTTCATCAATAAAGATTGAATGATAGTAGAAGGCTCTTTCGTAATGAAAGGGCTTTTTTGTTATGTGTGAAAGGGAAAAAATAAAGATGACAGATGATATAAAAATTTTGAAGGCACTTCCTGTTTTGCAAAAAATATGGAATACATCGACGCTTTCAGATTATTTTAAAGGAACAATTACTCTTTTGGAACAATCAGAATCCGTCCCAGAAAAAAAGCTTTTAATAGATACTATATCCAAAGAATCAGAGCGTCTTTATGGAAAAGAAACAGCCACGGAAATTTCTGAACAAATAACCAATTTTCCAGTGATAGAAACAGGAACACACCTGGCTTTTTTGCGGGACTATGATACAACTAAAAAAGATGATTTACGTTCACGGCTAAATCAAAATATTCTAATTTCAAGTGCATTGATGCGTCATGTTGGTCAAAAGTATCATATTGGTGTTTATGGTAGTGATGTTAGTTTAAACCATCCCTGTGGTGGCGGTTTCTTTCAGTTAGGGGATGATATTTTCCCTGTAACATCATTGCGACAGATTGGACAAATGTGTTTGTATGATGCCCCTAGTATGGAAAAGGCGTATCTTAATGAATCATTGCCCTTGGTGGCGAAGCTTAAAATATTGAAAGAAGTTTTAACAAACGAAGTTATTGATAAAAGTCAAAGCCCACATAAAGAAATGATGATAAAAGCAAAAAAAATAACGAACAGTTTATTAGGGCCAATCAGTAATGGTAGAACAAACTATACAGATGTTGAAAAACAGTATCATTCTTTTAATGTTAACAATCAAACGCTTTTAAAAACAACAATGCTTTCTTTGTCTATGGAGGCATATAAAAAGTATGGTTATACTTTTTCGGACGTAGATAAGCAATATAATGAGCTTTTAGAAGTGTTTAATCGTAGAGAATTAAAATTACCGGACCAGGTGGCGTTGTGTCAAACAAAAACGATTAATAAGATTTTGGATGGTACAGGAATCAAACATATATCTATAGATGCAGTTGAAATTGTGTGTAAATTTTTAATTTCTGCATTAGAGGATAAAAACAGTTTATGGTACAAAATTTTTAGTAATTCAGAAAATTTCAAACAAATGCATCAATCATTTATAGGCATCAGAGGTAGTTGGAAAGAAGGTGAATCTCCTTTTGACTATGTTGGACGTGATAAAGGATTTTCAAAATGTTTGTCCTTACCATTAGAAAAAATAGATCACAGGCCAGAAATGCTTTTACCTTTGTTAAAAGAGAAAAAGATTGTTCCGTCTTGCTCTTTAATAGTTTTAGTATTTCAAGGTTCCGGCATAATGGCACATGGGGGCTTTTTCCAAACGACGTATGCAGAAAAAATAAAGAAAAGATTTTTGAAATTCTTGTCGGGAATAGGTGAAATAAAACGTGCAGAACAGCTTCAAAAGTTACCTGTGGATATGGCTTTGTTGTCTTTAGCTGTTGTTAATGATAAAACAGGCAAGCCAATGAAGCTTTCCGAAATTTCAAGAATGTCGTTAGAAGAAAGAATAAAAATGATGGATATGATACCAGGACATTCAGCTTGTCGAGCTGTGACAAAAGGGCTGCCCGTTTTAAAGAAGTATCTTGATGAGACTGCTCCAGGATACATTGAAGCAGAATCTGTGCATTGTGAAGCGCCTCAATTGATTTGCCATTTCGATAGTACAGTAAATATAATTTCCAATATACGAGAAGAGAAAAAATTGGAGAGAGCCTCATGATTTTAAAACGTATTTCTACATCACACATTCGTTCGAAACTTTTGTATGCAACAGAAAATAATTCTTTTTATAAGGATATGTATTCACCTTTTGGATTAAAGGAAGCGTTGGTTCATCCAAAATTGTATGATAGTTTAATAAGTCTTGAAGATCAGTTGAGTGTAAAAGAGTTAATTTTGGTTATTTACGATGCTTTTAGGCCCTTAACCGTTCAGAAATTTATGTATGAAACAGCGCCAAATTATTTGAAGCGATATATTGCACCACCTCCAACGCCGGATTCCAAAAGAGGCTTTCATCCCAGGGGCGTTGCAATTGATTGCTATTTAACGGACATGAAAGGAAATCAACTCTCATTCCCGACAGAGCCGGACGCTTTTTATCCGGGCTATGAAAAAGACCTGGATTATCCACTTTATTTACAAAAGTGTCATAGAGATTATAATGGTTTGGATATAACCGAAGAACAAAAAAATAATAGAGCGCTTTTAGAAGAAATGATGAAAAAGATTGGATTGGAAGGTCTTTCCTATGAGTGGTGGCATTTTAATTTACCGAATGCATGGGAGTATCCATTGATTGATTTATTAGATGAAGTAGAGATTAAATAAATGTTGGAGCTTAAAATTGACTTAGGTGCGTTGGATAAAAACTTTGAAAAAGCGGTTAATTTAGCCTCTTCGAGTATTGTTGCCCCCGTTTTAAAAAACAATGCATATGGATTAGGGTTTAAAGAAATTGGAACACATCTTTATAAAAAACAAAATTGTCAAAATTTTTTTATTGATTATGTTTCCGAAGGAGTTAAGTTGCGTCCTAGTGTCCCGGGGGCTACTATTTATATCTTTCAGGGATTACAGGAAGAAGAAATCCCACTGATAAAGGGATATAATTTAATTCCTGTCATTTCTACGCTTTCTGAATATAGAACATGGAAGAAGAACAAAATACCACATATTAAACCGATTTTGAATATTGAAACAGGGCTTAATCGGTTGGGATTTAGAGAATCTGATTTTAAAGACATTGACGGATAAAGATAAGAATGATTTTGGAATGTGTATGTCACATTTGGCATGTGCTGACATTCCGAACCATCCATTAAGCGATCTTCAATTAAAACGAATGAAAGAAGCTCAAAAAGCTCTTGGAAATATTCCTTTAACTCTTTCTGCGTCTAGTGGAATTATCTTGGGAAAGGCATTTCATTGTGACATGGTCCGTGTGGGAAATTTACTTTATGGACTGAAAAGAAAATTATACCAAAATATACCCGTTGTTTCTGTTAGTGCTCCTGTGCTTCAGGTGTCAGAGTTGAAAAAAGGTGAAAGTGTTGGATACAGGGCCAGTTTTATTTCAAAAGAAAACAGAAAAATTGCAATCTTAGGGATTGGCTTTGGAGATGGTATTCCTCGTTCTTTTTCAAAAAAAGGTTTTGTGTGTTTTAAAGGGCAAAAGGCCCCTATTATTGGGACTCTTTGCATGGATTGTACCGTTGTGGATGTGTCTAATTTCGAAGATATTTCAGAAGGAGATATGGCCACTATTATTGATTCAGAATATCCTATTGATAAAATGGCCGAGATGGCAGACATGCTCCCTTCAGAACTCCTTTCCAATATCGGTAATTCTAAACGTTTTATCCGTGAATATTTTTAAAGAATAATAAAAATAGATAAGGTGAACAACAAAAGGGCTGTTATGTTAGTTCCGCTGCAGAATATCAAAGGAAAGAGGATACAAATGTTAAAGAGAAAAGACAATAAATATTTCCTGGACGGTTTATTCCCCTCGCCTTGTTTGATGTTAGAGAGCCAAAATCATCGC
>CAZXTR010000024.1:0-14018 GCA_964643615.1 uncultured Lactobacillales bacterium
TAGGAGCATCTATGGCTGCCGAAATTGGAACTATGCGAGTTACGGAACAAATTGACGCTTTATCAACTCTTTCGACAAACCCATTTAAATATTTAATTGCACCTCGGGTAATAGCAGGAGTGTTAATGCTCCCTCTATTGGTGCTTATCGGAGATATTATTGGTATTTGCGGAGGATATATTATCGGCATTTACAAATTAGATTTCAACGCAACATCATACTTAGCAAACACATGGGATTACATGCAGCCTATGGATATTATATCGGGGTTAGTCAAAGCAAGCGTCTTTGGGTTTATCATTACATTGCTGGGATGCTATAATGGCTATTATTCAAAAGGTGGTGCTCAAGGAGTTGGAACAGCAACAACGAATGCCGTTGTCTCTTCTTCTATATTGATTCTAATTTTCAATTACATATTAACAGAGCTATTCTTTAAGACATAAAGAAAGAAGATCTTTTCAATGATAGAAACACTTTCAAAACGAAATACAAGAAATAAAACCTTAATAGAGAAAACTATATCTTTATTTACACTGGACAAGGAACCATCCGTTCAAATTAAACTTTCAAGCGTAAGCAAATCCTTTGGTAACAAAAATGTTTTATCTAATTTAAATTTAGAAATCAAACAAGGAGAATCTCTTGTTATTATCGGAGGTTCTGGTTCTGGCAAGTCCGTTACGTTAAAATCTATTTTGGGTCTTTTAACTCCAGACTCAGGATCTATCACCGTTAATGGAATCGAAATCGTCAACGCATCGGCTAAAACACATGAATACATTAATTCGAAAATCGGCATGTTATTTCAAGGGGCTGCTCTATTTGATAGCATGTCCGTTTGGGAAAACGTTGCCTTTGGATTAATACAAGGAAAGCGGACCCCAAAAGCACAAGCAAAGAAAATTGCTATTGAAAAATTGGCCCAGGTTGGATTGAGTGAAGACGTTGCAGACTTATCGCCTGCTGATTTATCAGGAGGAATGAAAAAACGCGTTGGACTTGCAAGAGCAATTGCAACAACACCAGAAATTATTTTCTTTGATGAGCCGACAACAGGACTTGATCCAATCATGTCCGATATTATCGATAATTTAATTGTGAATTGCGTTAAAAAATTAGGGGCAACAGCTATTACCATCACACATGATATGACATCGGCCAGAAAGATAGCCGATCGAATCGCCATGCTTTACAAGGGAGAAATTATTTGGTCAGGAACCGTTAAAGAGATGGAAAAAACAAAGAATCCTTTTGTGAAACAATTTATTAATGGACAGGCAGAAGGCCCTATTAAAATGGGAATTAAGCAAGAAGATTAGGATATTTATACATGCCAAAAAAAACAACTTCTCATTTTGTTTGTCAAGAATGTGGTTCAACCTTCCCAAAATGGAGTGGAAAATGCGATGCGTGCGAAAAATGGAATACTTTAATTGAAGAAGCCACTCCTTCAGCAGAAACATCAAAATCTGTGACAGGAGGCAAAGCAGGACAGCAATTGAATTTTGTTAATTTATCCGGAGTTTCCGAACAAACGTTTCGTTTACAATCTAACATTTCAGAGTTGGATCGGGTTTGTGGGGGAGGACTTGTTCCCGGTTCGGTAATTTTAGTTGGGGGAGATCCTGGGATTGGGAAATCAACTTTATTGTTACAATCAGTGGCACGTTTATCAAAAACCGTCAATAAAAAAGGAGCTCCTACAAGATGTATTTATATTTCAGGGGAAGAATCAATTGACCAAATCCGGCTACGTGCAACACGCTTAGGACTTTCCAATGCGCAAGTTGACTTGACTGTTTCCATGAATGTTCGAGATATTATTACATCCCTAGAAAATGGAGCCCCTCCCGACATTGTTGTTATTGATTCGATTCAAACAATGTACGTAGACACTCTTGATTCCGCTCCTGGCACTGTAGCGCAAGTTCGGGCTTCAGGACATGAATTGATACGTCTTGCAAAACGAAAAGGCTTTATTTTATTTTTGGTTGGACATGTAACTAAAGAAGGTACGTTAGCAGGCCCTCGCGTTTTGGAACACATGGTTGACACCGTTCTATATTTCGAAGGAGATAGAGGCCATCACTTTCGCATTCTGCGTTCTGTTAAAAATAGATTTGGGGCAACAGATGAAATTGGTGTCTTTGAGATGACGGAGAAAGGATTAGAAGAAGTCCCTAACCCATCTGCTCTCTTTCTTGCCGAAAGACGAGGTAATATTTCTGGTTCTTGTGTTTATGCGGGGATTGAAGGAAGTCGTCCTATTTTGGTAGAGATCCAAGCACTTGTTGCACCATCAAGCGGGACATCTCCACGTCGTGCTGTAGTGGGGTGGGAAACCAGTCGTCTTTCTATGTTAATTGCGGTTTTAGAGGCACGATGTGGATTAATTTTAGGAAATCGTGATATCTTTTTAAACGTCGCAGGAGGGTTAAAAATATCAGAACCTGCTGCTGATATGACCGTTGCAACTGCACTTGTTTCATCTTTATCTCAAAAACCTGTTTCTGCTGATATGGTTGTCTTTGGAGAAATTGGATTATCTGGAGAAATAAGAGCTGTCCCTCAAATGGATTTACGGTTAAAAGAGGCCAATAAATTAGGCTTTAAAAAAGCATTCATGCCCCTTTCTCAATTAAAAAAGGTGGAACGTAAAACAGACATACAAATCAAAGAAATTGGAAATTTAAAGAGTATTGTTGACTTTTTTATGGAAAATAAATAACATCTTATCTAGAAATATAGAAAAAGGATAAAACAATGACGCTTTTCGACGGTATTATTTTATTATGTATTTTATTTTCTGGAATTTTCGCTTTATATCGCGGACTTGTTCGGGAATTACTTGGGATAACCGCATGGATTCTTGCCGTATTAGGAGCACTTTATGGACTTATTTATGTTCGTCCTTATTTCAGAAAGATGATTGACAATCCGACTATTGCAGACATTATTGGGGTGGGAACTATCGCACTCATTATTTTGGTTATTTGCACACTTATCAATGCCTACATTGCGGGAAAATTAAGAAAATCTGCTCTCAGCGGTTTAGACAGAGTCTTGGGATTTCTTTTCGGATTAGTACGTGGTGTTTTATTGATCGTACTTATTTACTTCACTGTTAGCCTTGCACTATCCGAAAAAGAATTTCAAAAGCATCAAGAAAAATATGCACAAAAAAGCTTTTCCATCCCACTTATTCAAAAAACAACTATTTTATTGGAAAAAATTCTCCCTCCTTCCTTGATTGAAAAGACAAAAGAATTAAACACGAAACAAGAAAATCTGTTAACACTTCCTGAAAATATCAAGATACCGTCTCCTCCTAATAAAGAGGGCAATAAAGAAGATAACAGCCCGTATAATGACAAGGAAAGAAAAGACTTAAATGCTCTTATTTTAGAAATAGAAGAATAATTTAAGAACTGCTTTTTTCAACGGGCATATCTTCTTTAGTTAGACATGTCCAATACTTTTTATCCAATAAAGTTTGCAAAGCAACCGTAGATGTTCTACCGTTTCCACCTTGTTCAATTAATCGAACGTGCACAGGGTGGTAAGACATCAAAACTTTATCAACAGTCCACTGCGAAGGAACCCTATCCAACTTTACAAAAATATCACCAATATTTACTGCCGAAAAACCTTCCATTTTATTATTCCTTCTCATAACAAATTCGTTGGATAGTAACATATCACAACAATTTTTCAACTTCTTTTTGATTATTTAAAACATCTTCCAATTCTTGAAACGATTGATTAAAAAAAAGATCTTCTTTCTTAAAACGACTATATCTTTTCGAGAACAAAGAAACTGTTTGTGTCGCAAATTTCAAAACACTCTCACTTAATTCTTTGAGATGGTTTTTCCCCATCATTTTAACGCGAAAAACAATTTCTTTTTCTTTATCTTTTTGCCGCAATCTCAAGCTTTCTAAATCTTTATTTTCCAAAATCTTAACAGTTTTTTTTACTTTTCGCAACAAAACAACTTTTTCTTTTCCCATTTCTTTGTTTTGATTCCTTTGATAATTAAGTAAAGTTTCTGCATTCGAATACAATTTAATAGCTTCTTGAATGTTGTTTTGAATAACCAACGAATATTGACCCATTTTTTTTGATACAAAATTACAGACGGGAATAAGCATGATAAAAACGACAGCGATGAAAGCAACGGCTTTCCAAAAGGGTTCTGTTTGCAAAAAATGAATCAAAAAAGAATAATTCATTACTTTAATTCCTTTACTTGAGATTGAATAACGTCACATATTTTTGCCCTCGAAGGTTTTATTTTATAACCGAATCGAAAAAATGCTATTAAAAAACTTTGTGTAATATTTTGAATATTTTGGAAAACAAGTATTTTTTTTTCTTGTGCCTCTTTTTCCACCCTCTTTATTTGCAATTTTAAAACTTTTGATAAATATTGTTCTTGTTCACCATACTTATCCACTCTATTCTCCTGTGCTTGCCGTAAAATACGATTCGATTGTTCTTCAACCTGGAGAAAATAAATTTCTCTATCAGCCTTTAACCGAGAAGCTTCATCGTTCATTTGCTCTGAACGAGTCAATACGTCTTGGATTCTTTTTTCTCTTTCTTTGATAATTGCCTCAACGCGAGGAAGGAAAAAGCGTGAAAAACAAAAATACAAAATCGAAAAACACACGAACAACCAAAAAATTTGACCAGGATATAAACTGACATCAAACTGTGGCATTATTATTTTCCCCTTAAGAGAACAACATCATGAATGCCAAAACCAACGCATATAAAGCTATTGCTTCTGTCATGCCCGCACCAATATATGCAAACAGAGTCACATCATTTTTCACACTTGGATTTCTAGAAATCGAAGAAATGATTGAAATCCAAATCTGTGCAACCCATTGAGCGACAGAAATCATCACTAAACTACAAATACCTATCGACAGGTACTTTGCAGCTTGCGCAATATAAGCAAAAGAATCCTCTTCCATTCTCCCCCCTTATTTTCAATTTTTTTCAAAAGATTCAGATAAATAAATACATGTCAGAACAGTATAAATATAGGCTTGCAACAAAGCAATACCAATTTCAAAAATAATAAGCCCCCCCGCAAAAAACAATGGGACAAAACCTGCTATTCCCAAGACAATAATAAACGCCACTATCACATCCAACATAATATGTCCAACAACCATATTCATCACAAGACGAACCGTTAAACTAAAGGGTTTTGATAAAAATGATAAAATCTCTATAGGAATAATTAGCGGAGCCAATAATAAAGGGACTCCTTTTGGGAAAAAAATTCGCAACCATCCAAATCCTTGATGCGCGATTCCTATAATTACAGACAAAATCAATCCAAACACAGCCATTGTTCCCACCACTGAAAGATGACTTGTATAGGCAAACGTATAAGGAAAAAGTCCCAACAAATTCCCAAACAAAATAAAAACAAACAACGTAAAGATAAAAGGGATTAAGCGGTCACCCCTTTCTCCGATTGTTTCATGAACCATATTAACAATAAAGACATAAACAGATTCGATTAAAGATTGCCCAACTGTAGGAATAAGACGCAAACGAAAAGTCAAAAAAAACATCAAAAGAACAACCAATACAGAAGCTAATATCATAGACATTCCTAAATTCGTCAAAGATAAATCAAAATTCCCAAAACGAATAGGAATAATCGGAAGTAATTCAAATTGTTTCATCGGGGTAATATTCATTAATTTCTCCCCTTTTCTATTCGTCGAGCATGTCTAAAAACATTAACCAATCCAGCTACACTGCCCAAGAAAATGAACAATACCAAAACGAATGGTTTTGTGTGAAAAAAACATTGAACAAAAAAACCTAAAGCCCCTCCAATAATTAAACCGCCTAGCAAATCGGACACTATCATCACAGCCAAACCAACTCCTTGTTGGTCTAACTTTCGCACATTTTTCTCTTTCAAGCGCCCCCGCAAGGCCTTGATTTTATCTTTGATACTTTGTGTCGAAAGTTCTTCCTTATCCATTTTATTCCATTTCTTTGATAGCTTTTTCAATGGCAACTAGATCTGCTCCTCCGACAACTTTTATTTGCAAGCCTTTAACAAGGACCGTTGTTGGCGTACCTTTAATATCATATTTCTTTCGATAAGCATCTCTATCTGCAATAATGGCCTCTGCTAAGGTTTGATTAGAAAGGCACGCTTGAACACCTTCTTTCGTCATACCATTTGCCTCAGCATATTGTATAATAATTTCTTGAGTATTATCTCGAAAAGCCCATTTACTTTGTTTTTCAAATAAAAGGGATAAGAATGACCAATAATTTTCAATAGGGGCACACCTTGTCAAAACAGCGCCTGACAAAGCACGCTTATCAAAAGGAAAATCCACATAAACGAATTGAAGCTTCCCTGTATCGATATACTTTTTTTGTATTGCGGGTAAAATTTCTTTGTGGTAATGCACACAATGACCACATGTCATCGAAGAAAACACATACATCTTTATAGATGCACTTTCTTTACCCATATATCTGGGTTGTTCAGGAGGAATCGCAGGAACAAAAGATTGAGACTTCAACGTTGCAAGAGATGAATTTCCGCCTGTTTTTTGTACATTTTCAACTTCATCCTTAGTTGGATTTTTTTGTTTTACATCCTGTTGTAATTCTGTAACAATCGCATCAGAATCAGCCTCAAATTGAACAGCTTTTTTTTCTTCTTCCTTCTGCCCTAAAACAACAGGAACGAAAACCTCTTGAGATGAAATTTTACCACTTTGGGTCGATAAAGTTGACGGTTCACTAGAGTTGATATCAAACTTTTCGACATAATAAATAAGCCCCCACACTGACACTGCAAAAAAAACAAGAGCAAAAAGACCTTTCATACGATATTCCTCCTCATTAAAACAACTCTAATGTGCTAAACTCTAAAATGCAATACAAAATCCGCGCATTTATTATAAAAAGAATCTTAATCTTGTAAAGAGCAGATTCCATAAAATTTAAAAATCATTCTCAGACAAAAACGACCTTTAAAATTTCGTAATTTTTAATACCTCCGGGAGTTGACACTTCAACAAAATCTCCCACTTTTTTACCAATCAAAGCACGCGCCAGGGGAGATTTTAAAGAAATTAATCTTTTTCCCAAATCTGCTTCATACTGCCCGACGATTTGGTAGGTTACAGGTTTTTCATTTTCCGCTTCAACTTCAACAGTTGCACCGAACAAAACCTTATCTCCCGACAAGTCAGACACCTGAATGATTTGAGACCGGCTCAAAGCACTTTCCAATTCTTGAATACGTCCTTCAACAAAGCTTTGTCTTTCCCTAGCTGCATGGTATTCGGCATTTTCAGACAAGTCCCCGTGCGAACGAGCCTCCTCAATAGATTCAATAATTTCATGCCGTTCTACGAATTTTAAACGTTGCAATTCGTCTTGTAACTTCTCATATCCCGTACGAGTCATGGGGACCTTTTCTTCCATTTTTTACTCCTTTATGCAATAAAAAAAACAGCATTCTTTATGCTGATTCATTTCCTATATCGGCTACATATAGTGCAATTTTTTTGCTTTGGCAAGCATTTTATTACATATAAAGATCAAATAGAAAAAGACTTGCCTAAATAAATTTTCCTCACACGCTCATCATTAACAATTTCAGAAGGAGTACCTTCTTTTAACACAACACCATCACTTAAAATATAAGCTCTATCAATAATCCCCAAGGTTTCTCGAACATTATGATCCGTAATTAAAACGCCCAAGCCTCTGTTTTTTAAATGAGCAACTAAATCCCTTATTTCGGACACAGCAATGGGGTCTATTCCCGCAAGTGGTTCATCCAATAATATAAAGGATGGCTTAGACGCCAATGCTCGAGCAATTTCCAAACGACGCCGCTCTCCTCCAGACAAAGACTTAGATGAACACCCTCGTAAATGGGAGATAGAAAACTCTGCCAACAAAGAATCAAGTTGAATTAACCTTTTTTCTGCATCAGGTTCAACAATTTCCAAAACCGCCATAATGTTATCTTCCACCGTCAATCCCCGAAAAATAGATGATTCTTGAGGCAAATAGCCAATACCCAATCTAGATCGTTGATACATTGGAATAGAGGTAATATCAATTCCGTCCAACAAAATACGACCAAAGTCTGGCTTAATCAATCCCGTAATGCAATAAAAACAAGTCGTCTTGCCAGCACCATTAGGGCCCAATAAGCCAACAGCTTCCCCTTGATGTACCGACAAAGAAATACTTTTTAAAACCGTTCTTTTTTTATACGATTTTCCAATCTCTAGGGAAACTAATCCTTTTGTTTTATCCATATTTCTCAATCCAAAAATTAATCCGATAATTCGATTTTATCTTTTTTTAATTCACTTGGCAATAAAATCCCTTTTACTCTTCCTTTTGATTTTAGGGGAGAGTCAGAACCAAACATTTGACTTACTCCCGTTTTCATGTCAATAATTGCCCTTTCCCCACGCATTTGACTTCCTTCGCGCGATAAAATAACATCTCCTTCGATCTGTGCTGTTTGATAAAGAGTTTGATAAACAGCATATTGTCCTGTAATTGTATCGATATTTGTTACTATTTTGACATTACCCTTTGCTTCAGCCCAATCCAATTCAAAATGTCCTTTATTTGTTTTTTTAAAATACCCAATTAAAGTATCGGCATATAACGTTCGCCCGTCAGCCGTCTCCAAAATTGCATCTTTTTTTGCCATTGCGGTTTGTTGTGCTTGACGAACATCTATCCCATTTTGCGCAGTGATTATATAACGAGTCCGTCCGTTATCATCTTTAACAATCAATTTTGATTTTCCTAAAAAATTAACTTTATCTCCATTGTCAAACAAGTAAAAACCTTCAGCGTCCAAATCCATCTTCGTCCCCCGAATAGAAACGACTTGATGGCTTTTAACCTTCTCTTGTTGATGATATAAAGTAACATCTGAAGTGTCCATTTCATAACCATTATCAGAAACAACCTTCACCTTTTCAGGCAAAGTCAAAATCTCTTCATTTTGCGAAAAATAGCCAAAAGAAGAAGAGGCCGACAAAAGAATCCCTGAATTTAAACACATTTGCGCATTCAAAATATCAAGACGAACTAATTTTTTTTGTGTATCCGCTTCCAAAACTTTATCGGCACTAATCTTAAAGGCTTGGCCTTTTTTATCTTCAGATGAGAAAACAACCTTAGCCATATCAACTGACGACATATGATTAAAAGAAGCCTTTTCTTGATTAAAAATAGAATGCAATAAATCACGCTGCTTGGTTAGTTGAGGCCAAACGAATAAAGACACTGTCACCACAATTGCAAAAAGAGCTAGCATTTTTTCCAAACGCCGAATAAACACATGATGCTTTTTAATTTTATTGGAAGTATTCAATTACACGACCCCAGCTTGCAAACATCTGTGCATATGAATAACGCCGACTGGCTTATTGTTCTCAACGACAAATAAAACTGTAATTTTCTTTTCATTCATCAATCGAACAGCTTGTGCAGCCAACATATCACCAGAAATGGTCAGTGGATGAGCCGTCATTACGTTATTAGCCAAATCTTTCAACAATCCTTCGCTCATATGACGTCGTAAGTCACCATCCGTAATAATGCCGACCAAAATTCCTTCCTTATCAATAACACCCACACATCCTAAACTTTTGCTCGTCATTTCTATCAACGCATTTGACATAGCCGTACCCATTGAAACAATTGGCATTTGTTCACCTGTTATCATCAACTCTTTTGTCTTCAAAAGCATAGCACCTAATTTACCACCAGGGTGATAACCTTTAAATTGCTCTTTTGAAAAACCTTTCAAATCCAATAAAGCCATCGCTAAAGCATCACCTAATGCCAACGTTGTTGTCGTTGATGTTGTTGGAGCTAAACCTAAAGGACAAGCGTCTTCTAGTGATGGATGGCACAGCACATAATCCGAAGATTTAGCCAACGTACTATCTTTTTTACCAACAATACATACCAAAGGAATCGAAAAATGGCGAGAATAGGCAACAATATCTGCCAATTCTTTTGTTTCTCCAGAATTAGATAATGCCAAAATCGCATCATCTTCTGTTAACATACCTAAATCGCCGTGACTTGCTTCACCAGGGTGAATAAAAAAAGCGGGGGTTCCAACAGACGCCATAGTGGCTGCAATTTTACGGCCAACATGTCCACTTTTCCCCATTCCAGTAATGATGACACGCCCCTTAACGTTTGCAAAAAGCTGCACTACATCACAAAATTCATCGTCTAAAGTATTCGCCAATTGTTGAACGGCATTTGCTTCCATTGTTAAGACTCTTTTACCAACAGAAAGAATTTTTTGTTTATCCATTTTATCAAACCTCATCCATGAGAAAAAATATCAGGCTCATCAAAATCTAATAAATCTAGCTCTGCGCGTGTGGGCATAAAATCAAAACAAGCCTGTGCTATTTTTGCACGCCCTTCACGCATCAACAAAGGATCTATCTTTGCCTTTAAATCGTGTAAATAAAGAACATCCGAAGCTGCATATTTTTTTTGTTCTTCAGTTAAGTCCTCTGCGCCCCAATCGGAAACTTGCTGTTCCTTAGATAAAACAATTCCCAAAAACTCAAAACACAGGGCTTTTAAACCATGGGAAGAAGCACAAGGGCGGACCAATTTATGTGCTATTTTAGTACAGTAAATAGGAAAACAAACAATTCCTAGATACTTTTTAATTACAGCTACATCAAAGCGCGCAAAATGAAAAATCTTCAAGAATTTCGGGTCTGACAAAACCTTTTTTAAACGAATCGGATTTACTTCTTTGCAAATTTGAACAAGATAACAATTCCCCTTCCCATCCGCTATTTGAACAAGGCACAACCTATCCCGATGTAAATCTAACCCCATCGTTTCAGTATCAACCGCAATTGCTCCAGAAAATTTAACCCCCTTAGGCAAGTCGCCCTTATAAAAGAATATTTGTCCCATAGGATCCCTTTCTTTATGGTGCCCAGAAGAGGACTTGAACCTCCATACCTCACGGTACCCGCACCTGAAACGAGCGCGTCTACCAATTCCGCCATCTGGGCACGTAAACACCCATACTGATAATGCCATTTCTTTTAAAAGTCAATAAATTTTATTGGCACGAACCAAAAGAAACAAGCTTTACTTTTTGCCAAAAAGAAAGAGTATCTCTTGACTTTTAAACAGAATATTTTATAATATTTCTCTAATTTGAAGCAATTGGAGAGTAAAAAATGTCTGCAACAAGTATGGATGAAATTATTTCTTTATGTAAACGTCGCGGTTTTGTTTTTCAAGAATCTGAAATTTATGGAGGGTTAAAGGGGACTTACGATTTTGGTCCTTTAGGAATAGAATTAAAGAAAAACATTCGTAATGCTTGGTGGCGGGCTATGGTTTATGAACGAGATGATATTGAAGGCTTAGAATGCTCTCTTCTTTCTCACCCTTTGGTTTGGAAATATTCGGGGCATGAATCAACTTTTTCCGACCCTCTATGTGATTGCAAAAACTGTAAAGCAAGAATTCGTGCAGATCATATAGTCAATAGAAAATGCCCTGAATGCGGGAGCACCAATTTAACAGAGCCACGCCCATTTATGTTAATGATGAAAACAAATATCGGCCCCATAGATGACGGGTCTTCATTCGCGTATCTTCGTCCTGAAACCGCTCAAGGGACCTATTTAAATTTTAAAAATATCATTGACTCAACAAGTCGCAAAATTCCATTCGGAATAGCACAACACGGAAAGTCTTTTCGCAACGAAATTACACCAAGAAATTTTTTGTTTCGGCAACGCGAATTCGAACAAGCAGAAATGCAATATTTTGTCAAACCAGGGACAGACATTGATTGGTGGAATACATGGAAAGAAATACGCAAAAAATGGTGGATAGAACAAGGCATTTCGGAAGGAAAATTGCGTTACAAATTACATGAACAATTGGCACATTATGCCAAAGCAGCTGTTGATATTGAATATCAATTTCCATGGGGCTTTGATGAAATCGAGGGCATCCATGACAGGCAGGATTTTGATTTAGGATCTCACACAAAAAATCAAGACAAGCACGCTATTCAAGCTAAGGTTATAAAGAACGTCGATTCAACAACAGAAATGAACTATATTGATGTTTTTGATAACAATAAAAGCTTTATACCCTTTGTTGTCGAAACAGCCATGGGTTTAGATAGGGCTTTTACAGTTGTTTTAATTGAGGCTTATACCATCGAAAAATTAAATAACGGGACAGAACGTTTAGTATTAAAATTGAAAAAGCACCTAGCTCCTGTTAAAGTAGCTGTCATTCCATTAAAACGAAACAACGAACAAATTATGCAAACAGCGCATGACATCAAAAATATGTTGCTTAAAACTGGCATTGGGCGCGTTATGTTGGAAGATTCAGGAAATGTAGGGAAAGGATACCGCCGGCATGATGAAATAGGAACCCCTATTTGCATCACCGTTGATTTTGAAACAATCGAAAAAAATCCTGCAACTGTCACATTGCGTGATCGCGACACAATGGCACAAATAAGGATGCCCATTTCTGAATTGGAAGAATATTTAAAAAAGCAATTTATCTAAATTGAAACATTTTTTAATAAATAAAAAACTGTTTGCTTTTAAGAGATGCTCTGTTTTTTAGAACCATTTTTTGAATTTGAAAAAAGCAACTTGCAAAACACCAAACGCCGCAAGCATTATTGTAATCAAAAAGAAACGAAAAGGCTGTTCTCCAATTTCTACAGAATTAGCTCCTAAAATTCCAGTCACCAAAGTCAACGGTGATAAAACAACCATGATAATCGTCAAAGTATACATCGTTTGATTTAATTCAACATTCAAGCGACTATTGAGTTCTTCTTGATTAACTGTTGCATTTTCTCTGGCAAAATCTAAATCCCCCACAGATTTGATTAAGTCATGACTAATTTCTTCAAGCCAAAAAATTTCTGCCTTTGTAATCGACTGAAAATTTGAAGGCTTTAAAGCAACAAATAAATCACGTTGAGGGCCTAAATAACGGCGAATCCCTAAAATCTGATGACGTAAAGCGCTTATTTTAGATTGAATTTGCGATGATTTATCACGATTGATATCAATCATAGAATCTTCAAGGTCATTTAATTTGTCCCAAATATCATAAACAACATCAGAAATATATTCATGCATATGCTCAGCAATTCTAAAAAAAACATTAGTAGTGGATACAGGACCAACGCCATCTATTAAATTTTGGGCAATTTCTTCAATCGTTGGTAATTTACGGTGCGAGATAGATATAATTCTCTTTTTTTCAATCCAGACTCGCAAAGCAATCATGTCGTCCAGATCTGCATTCCGATTATTATTCACACCACGCAAAACAACAAAGAGCCCTTTCGCCGAAGAAAAATACCGCGGTTGAGTATCTTCATCCAATAAATTATTGATAACGCTTTCCTCTAAACAACTTGATTGACGAAGCCAATTTACAGCATTTGCATCTTCTTCATCAATATGAATCCAAATTGACTTTTCTTTTTTTGAAAGCTTTTTCCAATTGATTTGTTGTCCTTTCCCCTTACCATCAAGGACGAAACAAAATTCCGAAGTAATGTTGGTTTTATTTTTCATTAACTTTTCCCCCTAACTATGCAAAAGTGCGCACGAAAATAAAATTGCAAAAAAATGCATAACCGTTCCCAATAAAACAAAAAGATGCCATAGTACATGAGTATAGGGCTTTGATTTCCAAACATAAAAAACAATGCCTAACGTATAAAACCCACCACCTAAAACTAAAAAAGTCACCCCCGAAAAAGAAACAACTTCCAACAATTGTTTAGATGCTAAAATAATCATCCAACCCATACCTAAATAAAGCCCTAACGACCAAAATTTTGTCCCACTTCCAGAAGAAAACAATTTTAAAAATGTACCCAATAAAGCTAAGCCCCAAATAATTCCAAACAAAATCCAACCTAA
>CAZXTR010000025.1:0-1837 GCA_964643615.1 uncultured Lactobacillales bacterium
AAGTATAAACTTCCGATTTCTTTTTATGGTCGGGGCGATAGGATTTGAACCTACGACACCTTGCTCCCAAAGCAAGTACTCTACCAGGCTGAGCTACGCCCCGTTCCAATAGGGAAAACTTATACACTGTTTATTTTTAGAATGCAAGCTTTTTATTGTCTTAATAATTAATTTTTTTATACTACTTTAGCCAATGTGAAAAAAGAGGAAGTTTTTGTAGCGTTTTTTGTAAAATCTTTTTAAAACCACTTTCTTTGTTTTGTTTAGATAGTGTTTCTTGGATGAAAGATTGGTATTCTTTATGCAATGCAACAGGAAGAAGGTCGGGAACATTAATTTCTACGGTTTCACTCAAATGAATGTTCTTTAGGGCAGGGTCAAAACAATGTCTATTTAAAAACCTATGTAAAGATTTTTCGATAAGGCACAAATTACTTAAGTCGTTAGTTCCCCCGCCAGATAAAGGTACAATATGGTGTATATCGAATCCTCGGGGCAGTTTCCCTTTTGATATCCTATCCATTGAAAATTGATGAGGATTGATATATCCCGCTTTATAAAGATACTCCAAAAACAACTTTGTTGCTTTTTCGTGCTTAAATTCTTTTCGAAGCAGAGCTGTGCGTTCATGAGACTGACGTGTGAAGATGACTGTCATTTTTTCTCCTTAGCCCGAATGTATTGTGTTAATTTTTGTTTCTTGATTAAAAAGGTGAAGCAAAATTTTCAGAGCTTCTCCTCGTTGATTTTCCAAATGTGCATCTGTGTTTAAAATAAGCCTTACATCGTCTCTTGCTATCGTTAGTAAATTCGCATGAACACTTAAATCTGCCAGCTTAAAATCTTGAATGCCACTTTGTTTTGTGCCAAGGACTTCCCCCGCTCCTCGCAATTTTAAATCTTCTTCAGCGATGATAAAGCCATCTTGTGTTTCGCGCATAATTTGTAAACGTTTTTTCGCAATAATAGACAAGGGGGTGTTGTAAATTAATAGGCATGTAGATGGACGTTCTCTACGACCAATTCGTCCTCGGAGTTGATGTAATTGTGCAAGCCCAAAGCGTTCAGCTTGTTCGATAATCATAATTGTTGCAGACGGAACGTCTACACCTACTTCGATAACTGTTGTAGCGACCAATATTTTTGTCTTTTTTAAAACAAAATCATTCATAATGGCATCTTTTTCTTCGCCTTTCATTTTACCATGAATAAGGGCAACTTGATGCGGGAATTTTTTTTCTAAAGATTTAAATCGATTTGTTGCGTTGGCTAAATCCGATTTTTCAGATTCTTCAATAAGAGGGCATACCCAATATATTTGAGAGTTTGAATTAATGGCATTTTCTAATTTTTGAATAGTTTCGTCAATTTTTGAAAAAGGGATAATCCGTGTATCGATTTTTTGACGATGAGGTGGTTTCTCATCGATTTTTGAAATATCCATATCTCCGTAATAGGTTAATGCTAAACTTCTTGGTATAGGAGTTGCAGTCATGACAAGAATGTCGGGATTATTGCCTTTTTTTGCCAATGATAAACGCTGTTCAACCCCGAATCGGTGTTGCTCATCAATAATAATAAACCCCAGCTCTTTGAATTTTATGGGTTCTTGGAAAAGGGCATGTGTCCCAATGATAATTTTTCCACTTCCATCGGCAATAGCATCTAAAATATTTTGTCGTACGTTGCCTTTTTCTCTAGAAGTGAGTAAAATAGGTTGAATTTGAATGTTTTTGCACAGTTTTGTTATCGTTAACATATGTTGGCGTGCCAAAATATCAGTTGGTGCCATTAAGCATGTTTGTTGTCCATATTCAATCGCGTGTAGCATGCTCAA
>CAZXTR010000025.1:1937-12944 GCA_964643615.1 uncultured Lactobacillales bacterium
GGATGGTGTATTTTTATTAAGCTTTCTTTAAAGGAAGTCCAGTTTTGTTGTTTTAAAAAATGTTCATCTAACCATTCAGGCATTTTTGGGATGCATTTCAAAGATTCTTCTATGACCTTGATCATCATCTTATTCGTTAAACCTTGAGATAATGGATAAATGGGCTCAATTAAGGGTATTGATTTTTTTTCTTGTGTAATATAGTCGGGATGATTCATTTGCAAGTGTGAATTGAAAGAAGATACTTTTCCGCTGACAAATCGTTTTGAATTTATTGGGAGTATCTTTAAAAGATAATCTTTATAGTATTTAAAATAAATAATTTCAAGTAATTGTTTATCAAATCGACATAACACCTTATAAGGTAATTTTTTTAATCTTGGAATTTGATGTTTTAAAACGGTGACTTCTGTAGTCAAGTAAGGAGGCTTCATTCTGTCAAGAATTGAGTTAGGTAAATGAAAAAGTGCAGATACAATAGTGTGCCCGCATAAATTTTTTAGTAACTTCAAACTGTGAGGTCCGATTCCTTTTATTGTGTCTAATCCTGCGAAAAGCTCAAATAATAAAGGTGGCCTCATGATTAGCCTCCTGTTAGTGGTGCCATGTAATTTCTTGTCGGCGATACTTTTTGTTTTAGATTTTTGTTATCATTTTTTAAAATTTTACCATCTGGTAGTTTAACTGTACCGTCTTTGTAAACAATGGATGCAAAGATGGGAAGGGTGTAAAATGTATTTAAAATTTCATCGCAAGGTGTTTGTACAATATCTTTTTGCATATTATAGGCTTTAAGTTTTGCCGAAGCATATTCTTTGAATGCTTTTTGACGAGCACTTTCGCCAAAATTTTCTGCAGCAATGATATATCCCGATATAAGTTCAAAGTCGTCTAAGCGATTGCCAGCATTACAAGCTAATGCAACACCAGCAGTTGTGCCTAACTGCTCTGCATTTGTCATGCCAAAACCAGTTCTTTGTGCATAAATATTCGTTGTTGTTAAGAATAAACCAATTAAAAAAAAATATTTTTTCATAAAAATCTCGCCTTTAAAAAAATAATCATTATATTGGTTGAAGAGTAGAGCTTTTTTAAAATTTTAGCAAGTATAAAAGGACTAAAAAATGTTAAATGACATGATCTTTTCTCTGCCAGACGGCAATGGCTCAATTGAGAAGGCTTTGATTATGTTGCATGGGTACGGTTCTAATGGAGATGATTTGATTTCTTTGGCCCCCGCGTTAAAAAAGGAAAATTTAAATACGGTTTTTTATGCTCCAGATGCTCCCTTTTCAATGGGATTTAATGCGTATCAGTGGTATCCTTTGGATGATATAGAAGACTGTTCTATTCTTGAACGTTTTAAATATGTTGCAAATTTGATGCAACGTGCGAAAAATGTTGTTCCGCTCATCCATAGTTTTGTTGAAATGGTATGCAAAAAGCACAATATTGCACCTTCAAATATTTTTTTGATGGGTTTTTCTCAAGGAGGACTGCTTGCTTTAATGTCTGGTTTGATGGATCCTAAAAAAATTGGCGGGATAATAGGCTGTTCTTCCATTCCTATCGCAATTAATACAGTGATGCCAAAAGAAGAAGTGTTGAATACCCCAGATGCTCTTTTAACACATGGAGAAGATGATCGCCAAGTCCCTTTTATTGCCACAGAAATGACACAAAATACTTTGAAAAATTTAGGAGCTTCTGTGACAACGTATGCTGTTCCTGGTATGGGGCACAGCATCGATTCGGGATGTATCCAAGCGATAAGCTATTTTTTGCGATCCCATTCTTAAATTAAGGAAAGAGGATATCTGGCTTCTATTCGATAGTATTTTCCTTCGCCGTTTTCTCTAGCATGACTAGAAAAAAGAGTGAAGTAGTATACGGGGAATGAATCTGTTTTGAATAAATTATTTTTGGAAACAAATCGAAAGACATCATCCATTGTAGTGCCTTTTAAACTTGCTATTGAAACATGTGCATGAAATTTAAAACGATCGTCGGGGGCTTTGCAATCGTATGCGATTTTTTTGATTTTAGCGCTGAGCTCATCTAACGCTTGATAATAATTAACTCCAACCCATAGATGATGCGGTTGATCGCCTGTTGCAAAATAACCTACTTGAGAGAGGGATAAATTAAAAGCTTTAACCCTTAATTGGCAAAGTTTGTCGTGAATATTATCGGCAATATCTTCTTGAATATTTCCCAAAAAACAAAGATTAAGGTGTAATTTTTCTTTGTCTACCCATTTCGCCAAAGGAACCCCCCCGTGAAGGCTATAGACTTGATTTGCAATGTTTTCAGGCAATTCTAGGCCTACGAATAAGCGGATCATTATTGTCTCCTTAATGTTTATCTATTAATGAAATGATAGATGGTAAAATATTTTGAACCATTATTTTTACGCCTTTTGCATTGGGATGAATGGAATCCAATAAGTAAGTCATATCATATGAGCCCTTTTTTATTTGCATAACGCCTTTCATGAAAAATGGATAAAGTGGGATTTTGTATTTTTTAGATAAATCTTTATACATAGCAACAAAATCAGAACGATACTTTTCTGGTTGCGTCGGTGGAGCTTGCATCCCAATTAATAACACTAAAATATTTTGCTTTTGAAAAGTTGGATGATTTGGTTTAGATTTTGTGATGTTTCTTGAATGGGGATATTTCTTAATGCGTCGTTGCCACCCAGCTCGACTAAAACAGCATTTGGATTTTTTGAGATAGCGGTTTGGATTCGGTTAAGACCATCGGCTGTTGTACTTCCTGATATGCTTTCATTAATCACGGAAACGTTTCGGTAGCCCTTTTGATGAAGTGCTTTTTCCAGTTGAGCATAGAAAGATTCCTTCGAATTAAGACTATAGCCAGAAGACAGACTGTCCCCAAAAACCATCAAAGAAAACGTTTCTTTAGTTATACAAGGAGTCGCAATAAATAATCCTAATATCAACATTAATAAAAAATTCTGCACTTTTTTTAACTCCAATCTTCCTTTTTTTTGAATTTTATTTTATAATATTGAAAAAGAAAAGGAAAAAAATGAAAATGACAATTTTGGAAATTCCTCACCCGCTTTTGCGTGAAAAGAGTCTTCTTGTTGGAAAGGAAGATGTTTCCCAGTTGTTGGATGATATGTTGGAAACAATGTATGAAGCAAGGGGCGTTGGTTTAGCAGCACCTCAAGTTGGCGTATTGAAACGTGTTATTGTAATTGATGTTGGGGGGAAAGATGCGCGTACGCCATTATTTCTTATAAACCCTCGCATTGTGTGGCATGGCGAAGAAAAAGATCAATGCTCTGAGGGCTGTTTGTCTGTTCCTAATCAATTTGCTCTGGTTGAAAGGTTTGTATCTGTGCGTGTTGCTTATGAAGACAGAAATAGAAAAAGTCAAAAAATTGAAGCTGAAGGATTATTATCTATTGCTTTGCAACATGAATTAGACCATTTAGATGGTGTTTTGTTTTTTGATTATTTGTCTAAACTAAAACAAAAAATGTTGATTAAAAGGTTAGAAAAAAGCCGTAAGAAAAAATTATCAGCAGAGGAAAGTTAAATATGAAAATTGTTTTTATGGGGACTCCAGATTTTGCTGTGCCTGCCTTGCGCGCATTGTTGGTTGAACATGAAGTTGTTTGTGTCTATACGCAGCCAGCAAGACCAGCGGGGAGGGGGCACCATTTAGAATCTTCGCCCGTGCAAAAAGAAGCAGAAAAAAATGGAATTTTAGTCCGTACCCCTGTTTCTTTGAAAAGTGCAGAAGAACAAAAAATGTTTCAAAAATTGAATGCAGATGTTGCGGTTGTTTGTGCTTATGGGCTTATTTTACCAAAGGCCATTCTCGATTCTTTTCCCAGGGGGTGTATTAATATTCATGCTTCATTATTGCCACGTTGGCGTGGTGCGGCGCCTATCCAACGTGCGATTATGGCAGGGGATCATCAAACGGGGATTACACTTATGCAAATGGACGTCGGTTTAGATACAGGAGATATCCTTTTATCTTCTTCTGTGGATATATTACCAGAGATGACGACGGGCGTTTTGCACGATATGTTATCGACTTTGGGTAGCAAATTAATTGTGCGTGTGTTGAAAGAGACGCCTCAACCCATTCCTCAACCCAAAACTGGCGATACGTATGCTAAAAAGATATCCAAAGAAGAATGTGCTATTGATTGGTCGCTGCCCGCAAATGTGGTAAGTGCCCACATTCGTGGATTATCACCTTATCCAAAGGCTTATTTTATGTTGGGAGAAGAGCGTATTTATGTGTTGAGTGCAAAAGAAGTTCCTTTGGTGGATTTAAAGGTAATGTGTGGTACCGTTGTGGACAATTCTTTAACCATTGCATGTGGACAAGGGACAGCAATATCTCTGACCACTTTACAGCGTTCTGGGAAAAGGGCTTTGTCGGTTAAGGATTTTTTAAGAGGATTTCCTATTCGTTCGGGAGTTTGCTTGTATGCAACGGTATAAAATAACAATTGAATACGATGGTACGGAGTTTATTGGCTGGCAAAGACAACGCTCCGGTTTTTCCGTGCAACAGATTTTAGAGGAAGCTTTGACTAAATTTACACACATTCAAACTGAAGTTTGTGGGGCAGGGCGAACGGATGCGGGCGTTCATGCATATGGGCAAGTGGCGCACTTTGATTTGCCGGAAGCAATGGATATTTTTGAAATTCAAAGTGCTTTTAACGCTTTAGTGCGTCCTTACGCAATTGGTGTTTTGAAAGTTGAGGAGGTTTCTTCTGACTTTCATGCCCGTTTTAGTGCGATAGAGCGTTCTTATATTTACAAGATTTTAAATCGTCGACCCCCTGCCATTTTGGATAAAAATAGAGTTTGGCACGAAGGTCGCCCATTGGATGAAAAAATGATGCAAAAATCGGCTTTATTGTTGCTGGGGAAACATGATTTTTCAACTTTTAGAGATTCTGAATGTCAAGCAAAAAGCCCTGTTAAGACTTTGGATGAGCTAACCGTTTCAAGATGTGGGGATTATGTGTTTTTTTCTGTTCGTGCTAAATCCTTTTTGCACCATCAAGTGCGTAATATGGTAGGCAGTTTGGTGAATATAGGTTTGGGGAAATGGAGCGTTGACGATTTTAATGATGCATTTCAACAACAAGACAGAACAAAAGGAGGAATTACCGCTCCCGCATCTGGACTTTATTTTCAATCTGTTAAATATACTCACGCCGAAAAATCATTCTAAAATTATTCATCTCCAATGCGTAAGGCTTCAATAAAGGCAGATTGTGGTATCTCTACCTTACCAAATTGACGCATTTTCTTTTTTCCTTCTTTTTGATTTTCAAGTAGTTTGCGTTTTCGGGTGATATCTCCTCCGTAGCATTTTGCCGTTACGTCTTTCCGGTACCCTGAAATATCTTCGCGAGCTATAATTTTTCCGCCGACAGCGGCCTGAATAGGAATTTTAAACTGATGTCTTGGTATTAACGTTTTTAACCGCTCGCAAATTTGGCGACCGCGACGTTCGATTTGTGTGCGGTGTGCAAGGAATGAAAGAGCGTCTACATTTTCTCCGTTGACAAGGATTGTCACTTTTGCCAAATCACTTGCTTGATAACCTATCAATTCATAATCAAAGCTTGCATATCCACGTGATAAAGACTTTAGTCGGTCGTAAAAGTCAAATACGATTTCATTAAGTGGTAATTGATATATGGCCATCGCACGATTTCCGACGTACGTGAGCGTTTCTTGTATGCCTCTACGTTCGTTGCAAAGCTGTAGCAAAGAACCTAAATATTCATCAGGAGTCATAATGGTTGCTTTGACCCATGGTTCTTCAATCAACTCAATAGATGTGATATCTGGCATATCAGCGGGATTGTGTAAATCTAATATTTCCCCATTTGTTAGATGCACTTTATATACAACGCTAGGTGCCGTTGTAATTAAATCTAGGTTGAATTCTCTTTCTAGCCGTTCTTCAATAATTTCCATGTGCAATAGGCCCAAAAAACCGCAGCGAAACCCTTGACCTAAGGCCATTGACTTTTCTGGTAAGAACTGAAAGCTTGCATCGTTGAGTTGTAGTTTTCCTAAAGAATCTCGTAATGTTTCGTAATCGTTACTGTCTAAAGGGAAAAACGAACAAAAGACAACGGGAATAGATGGTTTAAATCCTACGAGAGGCTGTGCTGTTTGGTGTTTTTCGTCTGTAATTGTATCTCCAATTTTTGTATCTCCAATGCTTTTGATGCTTGCTGTAATAAATCCAAGTTCTCCAGGATATAAAGAAGAAACGTCTGTCATCTTTGGTGAAAAAATCCCAATTTTTTCAACCAGATGAACGGTGCCGGCTGATATCATGCGAATTTGTTGACCTTTTTTCAAAATACCATCTTTAATACGGACCAAAATGACAATCCCTAGGTAAGCGTCATACCAACTATCAACTAACAAAGCTTTTAAGGGGGCTTTTTCATCACCCGATGGGGCGGGAAGCCTTTTGATCAGAGCTTCTAAAACTTCGTGAATTCCTAATCCTGTTTTTGCAGATATTTCCAATGCATTCGAAGTGTCAATTCCTATAACGTCTTCAATTTGTTTTTTGACGCGTTCAGGGTCTGCAGCCGGTAAGTCTATTTTATTCAAAACAGGGACTATTTCATGGTTAGCTTCTATCGCTTTATATACGTTTGCTAGGGTTTGGGCTTCAACGCCTTGGCTTGCATCAACGACCAATAAGGAACCTTCACAGGCACATAGAGAACGACTGACTTCATAAGCAAAGTCAACGTGTCCCGGCGTGTCTATCAAGTTTAAATGATATGTTTCGCCGTTGTCCGCTTTATATGTCAATCGGACTGTTTGAGCCTTGATTGTGATTCCACGTTCGCGTTCGATGTCCATATTGTCCAATAATTGATCCTTCATTTCACGTTTTGTAATGAGCCCCGTTGATTCGATTAGTCGATCAGCAAGAGTCGATTTTCCGTGGTCAATGTGGGCAATAATAGCAAAATTTCTTATTTTTGTAATATCGTGCATGGAGATTTTCCTTTTTTATTTGTTCGGACATTATACAGATGAGTTTGCAAAAAATCAAGCGTTGGATAAAATCTTCTTTCTTTTTAAAAAGAGGATTCTATAATGAATTCAAAAAGGAGTTAAAATGAAAAAAACATTTTTATTGCTTGGTTTATTGTTGACGGCGTGCGCAACCCCTAATCTGTTGAAAAACAGAAATTATGAAGTTGTTCCAGCAGGCGGGTATGCCCTTGCTACATGGCATAACATTCAAAAATCAACGCAAGGACACCCTTTGAAAGTTTATATAGAAGGAGATGGAAATGCATTTAATAACAGGGGAATTCCTACGGATAATCCTACACCAAAAGGTCGTTTTATCCAAGAATTATCTGCGGGTGATTCAAACCCAAATGTTGTTTATTTAGGGCGTCCTTGTCAATGGATCCCTAGTACAAAATGTTCTGTGAAAGATTGGACGACGGGTCGATTTTCAAAAGAAATATTGAATGCAATGGATGACGTCGTTATTCGTTTAATGAAAAAAGCGAAGACGGATAGGGTGATTTTAATCGGCTTTTCTGGAGGGGCTCAAATCGCTGAAGTTATTGCTGTTCGACATCCAGAAAAAATCAAAAAATTAATTACTGTTGCTGGAGTCTTGGATTATAAAACGTGGGCTGAATATTTGCATGATAAAGAGTTAATTCATTCCATGAATTTATCTGGATATCTTTCTAAATTAAAAGGAATAAATCAAGTTCATTATGTTGGAACAAAAGATCCTGTCGTCCCATTAGAATTGATGTATCAATGGGTTGATGAATCGTTGATTGTGCCCGTGAAAGGTGCAAAACATACAAGTGGATATGAAGATATTTATCCTTTGATTTGGAATGAAAAATAGTGATTTATGGACGTCATTGTTCAAAAAATATTTTCGATTGTTGTGCATCGTACGAATTCCAAAGCTTTTCGAAGTGTGTATGATACGTGTTGATTATCTTTTTATTGCGCGTTATGACAAGGCAGTTTTCAGAGTTTACTTCTGTAGCTGATAATGTCCAGTTATAGGAGCCTGTCACCATTTTTTCTTGGTCAAAAATAGCAAATTTGTTGTGTTCAATATTGTATTTGGTGTTGATTTTTATAGGAATTCCTTTTTTATAAAGCCGTGAAGTAGAAGAATATTTTTGCTGTGCTTGTTCTTTGTCGGTAACTATACGAATGTGTACCCCTCGCCAATACGCATTTTCAATAGCATGTGTTAAAATGGGATTGGAAATGCTGTAAATTGCTATATCAAGTTTATGTTTTGTCCCGTTTATTAAAGCTACGATTTGATTTTCGCAATCTGTTGATGGGGAAAAATACGCTTCAATTTTAGCGTAAGAATGAATTGAAAAAGAACAAAATAAAATCAAAAATAACAATCGTTTCATAGATGAATCCCCTAAGAACAAACAAAGAACATTTTTACAGTTTTGCATGCTTTAAAAAAAATGCAACCTTTTTTCTTTTTATTCATAAAAAAAAATAGTATCATGTTAGCGGTTGAAACCAAAGGAGAAGAAAAATGTCAGAATATCAGCGTCCCTCCTGGGACGAATATTTTTTAGAAGTGATGCACGCTTTGGCTAAACGAGGGACTTGTAATCGCGGACGTAATGCTTGTGTGATTGTGAAAGATCATCAAATTTTAGTAACAGGATATGTCGGCGCGCCTTCAGGACTTCCTCACTGTGATGAGGTGGGTCACTTAATGCGTGCGACTATTCACGAAGATGGTTCACGTACGAATCATTGTGTAAGAACTCTTCATGCGGAACAAAATGCGGTTTGTCAAGCAGCAAGGCGTGGAGTTTCTATTGAGGGAGCTACGGCATACATTCGTTTTGAATCGTGTTGGACGTGTGCAATGTTGTTTATTTCTTGTGGCATCAAACGTGTTGTGTGTGAATATAAGTATCATGCTGGAGCGGAAGCAACAAAGTTAATGCAATCTGTTGGGATTCAGGTTGATTTTGTGCACAATGAATTGGTGGAATATGATACAATGAGGCCTGGAGAGGAAGATTAATGTCTGTAATTTGGGTGTTATCTGATGGACGTGCAGGAAATGTTAACCAAATTTTGGGAGTAGCAGAGCAATTGAGTGTACCTTTTGAAGTTAAAAAGGTAGTGTATACATCTTTGATTCGAATGCCTAATTTTTTAAGAGGGGTTTCGACTATTGGTATTAATAGTGAAACGCTTCATTCTTTGACCGAACCTTATCCTAATCTTGTTATTGGGGCAGGTCGTCGTGTTTTCCCTTTGGCTCGATTTATTAAGAAAAAATCAAAAGGATATACAAAAATTGTTCAAATTATGAACCCTGGAGCTTCAGGTTTTGATGATGCTGATTTAGTCATTTTACCGATGCATGATAATTATAGAGGCAAGAAAAATAATGTTCTTCAAGTGATTGGAGCGCCACATCGTGTGACAACAAAAAGGTTGGCAGAAGAAAAACAAAAATGGCAATCCATTTTTGGGGAATATTCCGCTCCACGTGTTTCAGTGATTGTGGGCGGTGCAACAAAGGATTTTCCATTTACGGTTAATATGGCGCATAATTTGGTGCAGGGTATTATGAATTTAAACCCCACTTCAATTTTATTGACAACTTCGCGACGTACTCCTCTAGAGGTTATTCGTGTTTTGCAAAGTTGCTTGCCTAAAAAAGAAACGTACTTTTATAAATACGGAGATGAGGGCGAAAATCCTTACTATGGTTTATTAGCTTGTGGTGATAAAATCGTGGTGACAGGAGATTCCATTTCTATGTGTTCTGAAGCTTGCGCATCTGGAGTTCCGGTATTTATTTTTGCACCAGAAGGAACAATGGGAGTCAAGCACCGGCGTTTTCATGAGCAGCTGTATAAAAGAGGATATGCAACGCCTTTGGGTTCAGGTCAGGTTGCTTTTGGCGGGGCTTTAAATGTAGCTCAAGAAGTTGCATGTAAAGTCATGTCTCTTTTGTCATAAAAGCATTGTTATATTAGTGGCTAAGATGTGGTATCTTCTACCTTTGATGTGATATTTTTTAATTCATCTTTCGCGGTTGCAATTGCTTTATCCATAATGGCTTGTTGCTTCTGGGGAGAATCGGGCGTGATGATTCCTGTGGATATAATGATTTTCCAAGCGTCATCAACACGTATTTTTAAATGAATAATATCTTTTTTAGGGACAAAAATTAAAAAACCAGAGGTAGGATTTGGTGTCGTTGGAACATAAATACTTACCAATTCTCTACTTTTGACTTCTTTTTGAATTCCAGAATATACTTCCCCTGTAATAAAAGCAATGGTCCAAAGTCCTTCACGTGGATATTGTACTAATACGGCTTCGCGGAAAGCTTTTGCTTTTTCACTTCCCATGACGGTTTCCATGACTTTTCTTATAGCGCTATAAATCCCTGAAACAATTGGTAATTTCCCAATCATCTTATTCATTAATTTTAAAAAGAAGTTTCCAACGAAACCAGAAGACATCCATCCAATTAAAATGAGCGCGATGAGCAATACAACAAGACCCAAACCTGGAATGCCATAAGGAAAATATGTTTCTGGATTGTATTTTTCTGGAAGAAATCCTGTAATTTTATTGTCGATAAAGTTTACCAACTTGACCGCAAGATAAATTGTGATGGCCAAAGGGGCAGAAACCAAAATTCCTGTTAAAAAATAACTTTTTAGCTTGTTTGTTTTATATTCTTGGGGCATTGTTTTCTCCATTTTTCTAGACTTTGACATATTTTTGTTTAAATGTAAAGTTGTGTCATTAGAAAAGTTTTTTAGATTGGTGTTTTAATGGCTTTTTCATAAAATTCTTGCCAATTCCTTTTTTTGTTGTTAAAAGAAAAACATTATTTTAAAGGAGTGTTGGTGATGATATATCTTGTTTCTGTCGTTTTGGGTTATTTTTTAGGCTCTAT
>CAZXTR010000026.1:0-12632 GCA_964643615.1 uncultured Lactobacillales bacterium
TCATGGTTCTTTGCAAGCGGGTTCATTAACAACCACCTATACAGCTTCACAAGGATTATTGTTAATGATTCCAAATATGTACAAAATTGCAGGGGAATTAACGCCTTTTGTTATGCACGTAGCTGCACGAGCATTGGCATATCACGCTTTGTCTATTTTTGGGGACCATTCGGATGTTATGGCTTGTCGTCAAACAGGCTTTGCAATGTTGGCTTCGAACAGCGTTCAAGAAGGGGGCGATTTAGCTACTATTGCACAAATCGCATCGTTAAAATCGCGCGTTCCATTCTTGCATTTCTTTGATGGCTTTAGAACTTCTCATGAAATTAACAAAGTTGAAACCATTTCTGACGATGAACTCAAAGAATTAACAAAAGATGTTGATTTTTCCGTTGTATCAAAGAACTCCTTAACCCCAGACAGACCAGTTATTCGTGGCACTGCTCAAAATCCAGATGTGTTCTTTCAAACGCGTGAAGCATCTAATCCGTATTATGACGCAGTTTCTGGAATTGTTGATTCTGCAATGCGAGATTTTGAAAAAGTTACAGGGCGGAGTTACCATTTAATCGATTATGTTGGAGTTCCTGATGCTAAAACCGTTATTGTCGTGATGGGAAGTGCTGGGGAAACCGCGGAAGAAACTGCAAAATTTTTGAATGCCAAGGGAGAAAAAGTAGGCGTATTAAAGATTCATTTGTATAGACCATTCCCAAAATCAGCTTTTGTTAATGCACTTCCTAAAACAGTTGAAACGATTAATGTCCTTGATAGAACAAAAGAATCAGGCTCTGTTGGGGAACCTTTGTATTTAGACGTCGTTGCTACATTAAAAGAAGCCGGGATTAAAACAATGATTTTAGGAGGACGTTACGGGCTTTCATCCAAAGATTTCACACCCGCAATGGCAAAGGCTGTTTTTGAAAACAAAGATAAAAATCATTTTACAATTGGGATCAATGATGATGTTACATACACATCTTTAAACTACGATACAAATTTTGACATTTCTGGCAATAACGTTACGCGTTGCATTTTCTTTGGTTTAGGTGCAGATGGAACAGTTGGAGCCAATAAAAATTCTATCAAGATTATTGCGGACGATTCAGATTTTTATGGACAAGCTTATTTCGTGTATGATTCCAAAAAATCTGGTGCAATGACAACTTCGCATTTACGTTTTGCAAAACATCCCATCAAGGCTCCTTATTTAATTTCAAAAGCAAGCTTTGTTGCAATTCATCACATGCCATTTATCGAAAAGCTGGATATGACGTCTTGTTTGGCAGATAATGGTGTGTTGTTGATTAATACTCAAGTTTCGACAGATAAAGTATGGGACAGTTTGCCGGCGCCAGTTCAAAAAGATTTGATAAACAAGCATGCTAAACTATATGCGATTGATGCTGTTGAAGTGGCCAAGAAAACCGGTATGGGGCGACGTATTAATACGATTATGCAAACATGCTTTTTTGCCATTTCTGGCGTTTTGCCAAAAGAGGAAGCAATTCTAAAGATTAAAAAATACGCTGAAAAAACATATGCCAAAAAAGATCCGGAAATCGTGTCTGCGAATATATCCGCGATTGATGGTTCTTTGAAACATTTGCATGAAATTCCATTTGGAGCAATCAACGAAGCACATCCTCGTGAATCCGGGGTGCCTGCAAATGCTCCAGAATTTTTGCAAAAAATCACAGCACTTATTATCGAAGGTCGCGGAGAAGAAATGCCTGTCTCGGCGTTCAAAGAGGTTGTAGACGGCACATGGCCAGTTGCAACAACACAATACGAAAAACGGCGCGTTGCAACAGATATTCCTCAATGGAATTCAGATTTATGTATTCAATGTGGAAAGTGCGCAATGGTATGTCCTCATGCAGCTATTCGGTTAAAGGTTGCGCAAGTAGCTGCTTTGAAAAATGCTCCGGAAGGATTTAAAACCGCGGACTATAAAGGTAAAGAATTTGCAGGTGATAAATTCGTTGTTCAATGTGCCCCAGAGGATTGCACAGGCTGTACTTTATGCGCAGGCGTTTGCCCTGGAAAATCTCGCGAAAATCCAGAACAAAAAGCTTTAACAATGACTCCTATCGGTCAAATTTTGGATAGAGAAATCAAAAATTTTGATTTCTTTAAATCTCTGCCAGAAGTAGATAGAACAAAGATTGAACCAAAGTTGGTGAAAAATGTTCAATTATTACAACCTCTATTCGAATTTTCAGGCGCCTGTGCGGGATGCGGAGAAACTCCTTATGTCAAATTAATGACTCAATTGTTCGGGGATCGTATTATGGTTGCTAATGCCACAGGATGTTCTTCAATCTATGGTGGAAACTTGCCAACGACTCCTTATGCTAAAGACAATCATGGCAGAGGACCTGCTTGGGCAAACAGCTTATTTGAAGACAATGCTGAATTTGGGTTAGGTATGCGCTACTCTGTTGATAGCAAAATCGATTTTGCCAATCAATTGATTAAAGATTTAGAATCACAAATTGGCTCAGATTTTGTAACTGCCATCTTAACAGCTGATCAATCTGGCGAAAAAGGATTGTCCGAACAAAGAACACGTGTCAATACGTTAAAACAGAAATTATCCGCCTTAACAGACAAAAAAGCAAAACAATTATTTGATTTAGCAGACTATTTTGTCAAAAAATCAGTTTGGATTTTAGGCGGAGATGGTTGGGCATATGATATTGGTTATGGAGGCCTCGATCATGCTTTACATTCTGGGAGGAATGTCAATATCTTGGTACTGGATACAGGTGTATACTCCAACACTGGTGGACAACGATCAAAAGCAACGCCAATTGGGGCTTCTGCGAAGTTTGCAGTCGCTGGGAATGATTTACCTCCAAAGGATCTAGGTATGATTGCAATGAGTTCTGAAAATGTCTATGTTGCAAAAGTTGCACTGGGTGCAAATGATGCTCAAACTGTTCGTGCTTTTGTTGAAGCAGAAAGCTTTAATGGACCTTCATTAATTATTGCTTACTCACATTGTATTTCCCATGGTTATGATATTGGGAAGGATGGATTGGTACACCAAAAATTGGCGGTTGAAAGTGGTTTATGGCCGTTATATCGTTTCGACCCTCGCTTATTGGCAGAAGGGAAAATTCCTTTACAATTGGACAGTAAAACAACAAAAGAAGTTGCTGAATTTATGGGAACAGAAACACGTTTTAAAATAGTTCAACGTTCTGATGTAGAACGTTATCAACGCCTTGTTAAAATGGCCGAAGAACGTATTCAAAATCGTTTAAAATTATACGACCATTTAGTAAAAGCGTAATTTTGCCATTAAAAAAATACCGTAGGCTTTTAAAGCCTACGGTGTTTTTTATCGCTGTAAAACAGTAGGCCTTATCAATTTGTCTTGACAAAAAAAAGAATTGGATTTATTCCTTTTCAAATTAATCAAAGGAAAAATAAAATGACAAAAGAAAGAGATGCTCAAGAAATTCAAACCGACATTTTGATTCGAGAATCGGAAGAAGAAATCCGTAACGAACAAATAAAAGAAACACTTCGTAAACATAGGTGGTTGATTGTTGCATTGGTTGTCATTGCTGTTTTTTCATCAATTGCTTTTGAAGGCTATCATTCATGGTGGGAAAAAGTGCGTTTGTCTGATTCGGATACTTATGAACAAGCTTCTGTGTTGTACGCAAAAGGAAAAGTTGATGAGGCAATTGTAACATATCAATCATTAGAAAACGCAAAGACAAGTTATCAATACCTATCAAAAATGCGTATTGCCGGCATTTATTTTGATCACGGGAAAAAAAAGGAAGGGTTAGAAGTTTTAAACGATTTACGCCAAGATAAAAAATTACCAGGAAATTTGAAAGCTATCACAGATTTGCAATATGTAGGCAACCAATTGGAAAGTGGTGATATTAATGTTTTACGGCAAATTTTGGCAATTTATACCGCTCCAGAAAACGCCTTTTACGGAACTGCAAGCGAATTATCGGCACTGCTTTTAATGCGTGAAAACAAAAACAATGAAGCTAAAGAATTATTGACGAAGGCTATTCAAGCAGGAACTTTAGCCCCGTTGATGAAGGAACGTTTTCAAACTTTAATTGAAATATTAGAAAAATAACATGCCAAAGCAAAAAACAATTGCAATTGTCGGTCGTACGAATGTTGGAAAATCAACTTTGTTCAATCGCTTATGTGGAAAAAAGCAAGCAATTGTTCATGATATGCCTGGTGTTACCCGGGATCGGCACGAAGGCAATGGCCATTTATTGGATATGGACTTCAAGTTAATTGATACAGCCGGTCTAGAAGAAACAACAGATCTTTCAAAAGCAATGTGGGCACAAACGCAACAAGCTATCATCGAAGCTGATATTATTTTAATGCTCGTTGATGCTCGAGAAGAAATGACCTATCTTGATAAAAAACTGGCAAAAAGTCTAAGACAATTAAACAAGCCTGTTTTTTTATTGGCGAACAAATGTGAAGGCAACGCACAAACTTTATCTGCCTCAGAATTTTATGCTTTAGGCTTAGGGACTCCTCTTACAATATCCAGCGAACATGGGCTGGGCTTTTCTGATTTATACCAGTCGTTATTGCCCTTTTTTGTCTTAGAGAGCAACGAAGAAAGTGAAGAAAAAACAACTCAAGATAATTCAGAAAAAGCCATTAAAATAGCAATTATTGGGCGTCCCAATGTTGGCAAGTCAACACTCGTTAATCGATTGTTTGGGAAAGAACGCATGTTAACAGGGCCAGAAGCTGGGGTCACAAGAGATGCCATTTCCATATCCATGGAATGGAAAGGCAAAAAGATTATCTTAACGGACACCGCAGGTCTACGAAAAAAATCACATATAGATCAATCTTTGGAAAAGATTTCAACAGCCGATACTAAAAAAGCAATGAATTTCGCAGAAGTAGTCATTGTTGTTGTTGATGCAAATACGCCGCTTGAAAATCAAGATTTACAAATTGCACGCCAAGTTGTAGAAGAGGGTAGAGCATTAGTTCTCGCCATTAATAAATGGGACACAATTATTACCCAAAGAAAAGTCTTGAACGGTATTAAGGCAAAATTGCACGATTCTCTTCAACAAATAAAAGGGGTTCCTCTAGTTACTCTATCCGCAAAAAATGGCGATGGCGTTGATTTGCTGATGAGAGAGGTGTTTCGCATCTATGCTGTTTGGAATAAACGTGTTCAAACACACAAATTGAATGAATGGTTGCGTCAAATGACGGAAGCCCATCCTCCCCCTGTAGCAAAAAATGGGCGTCGGATTCCTATGCGCTATATAACCCAAGTCAATATCAGACCGCCGGCTTTTGTTATTTTTTCAAGTAATCCATCTGAGTTGCCAGAAAGTTATTTGCGCTATCTTTCTAATGGATTGCGTGATGATTTTGGATTAAAAGGAATCCCCATTCGCATTGCAATGCGAAAAAGAACGAACCCATACATAAAAAAATCCAAACGCAAGTAAATTTTGCCTACAGTTAATATTTCCGCGTGATTTTTTCTCTGTTGACAATATCCATATGTGTTTTTTTAGATACAAATTTTCTGAAAATAATTGTTTTGAAAAGACTCGTTCTAAAGATTGCTTTTTAAAAGCAATCCTAACTACAATTCTTAATTGCTTAGCACGTTTAATTCTTTATTCAAAAAGATAGACAACTATTTCAATGCTTGGTTTTTAATTAATTCAAAGCATAAAAAAAAGGACACCTAAAGGGGGCATCCTTTTCTATTGGCTCTGGCGGCAAGATTCGAACTTGCGACCGATCGGTTAACAGCCGATTGCTCTACCGCTGAGCTACGCCAGAATACGGAACAAAATGAAAAGTACTACAAACACTAACAAAAATCAAGTGCTTTTTCATTTTTTTGGAGGCCGGTACCGGAATCGAACCAGTATAAAAGGATTTGCAGTCCTCTGCATGAGCCATTCTGCCAACCGGCCATCTATTAAAACGCCATTACTTTTACCATATAAAAAAAAACCGTCAAGGAAAAAATGAATTTCATTGCAAAAAAAAATATTCTATACTATCCTTTTCAACTAAGTTAATCGCAATATCAAAGGGGAAATATGAAAAATATTCGGAAATTTTTGCTTTTGTCTTGCTTGGCTATTGTTCTTTCAAACAACTTACAAGCACAAACGTTATTGGAAGCCCTTGCTTATACATATAAAACAAGCCCATCTATAGAAGCCCAACGGGCTTATTTGCGTTCAATCGATGAACAAGTAGGTATAGCGAAATCAGGCTGGCGTCCTATATTGTCTGCTGAAGCTAACGTTGCTCACTCCGAACAAAAGTTTAAAAATTACCCTGGAACAAAAGATTTTGATTATGATAACAATGCATATGATGCGGGACTTGTCTTATCTCAAGCTGTTTTTTCTGGTTTTAAAACGGTTTCATCTGTAAATTATGCCAAAACTCTTATAAAAAAAGGACGGGAGGCGTTGAAAAACGCAGAACAAAATGCTTTGCTGGCTTCAGCAGTGGCCTATGTAGATGTTATTTCAAGCCGGGCCGTATTGGAATTACAAAAAAATCAAGAACAAGTATTAGGTCGCCATCTGATTTCATACCAAAAACGATTTAAAGTTGGTGAATTAACCAAAACAGATGTTGCTCAATCTGAAGCGCGTTTTGAAGCTGCAAAAACGAATCGGATTACAGCCGAAGGGGATTTAGAAACAGCAACCGCGTCTTATATCAGTGCTGTTGGAAATATGCCACCAGAAAAAACGACGATTGAAGATTTAGGAGGGCTTTTACCAAAGGATTTAAGCGAATGCCTTGCCGTTATGAACGAAAACAATCCCACTTTAAAGGCAAGTCAATATGCTACAGAAGCATCAGAATATAATGTCACATTGCAAAAAGGTTTTTTATTGCCAGAACTAAAAGTAAATGCAGGCGTTGGCATGCAATGGGAACAACCTTTGCCTCAAATCGACGATAATTACGATGGAGAATATTGGCAAGTTGGAGCCAGGTTATCTGTCCCTTTATATCAAGGGGGGGGAGAATATGCGAAAGTACGTGAGGCAAAACAATTGTCAAATCAGACTCGTATCAATATGGAACAAGTGAAACGCGATATGACTAAAATTACAACGCAAGCATGGGAAACATATCAAAGCACAAAGTCTTCTATTGTTTCTATTCAGGCTCAAATTAAAGCCTCTAAAATGGCGTTGGAAGGCGTTATCAGAGAGGCCGACGTAGGTTCAAGAACTGTTTTAGACGTTTTAGATGCGGAACAAGAATATCTTAACAATCAAGTCCAATTAGTCACTGCAAAAAGAAATATGACTGTTGCAACATTATCTTTATTAAGTTCGTTGGGAAAAATGACAGCTGAATCTTTAAAATTAAATGTTGAAAAATATAATCCGGAAGACTACTATGTTAAAGTCGATGGAAAATTAATAGGCACTGGTATTTAATAAGGAGAGCGCTTATGGAACAAAAGGACCCCTCAATGGAAGAAATTCTTTCCTCTATCCGCACTTTCTTGTCAAAAGAAGAGCCAATATCAAAGGGCGATTTATCAATTGAAAATAAAGAAATAAACGTTCCAGAACCAAAAACCGTAGAATTGACCGAGGATATGATGATTCAAAACAATAAAAGCACACTAAAAGATTTTGAGGAAGAAAATATTCAAGAAGAAACAGCTTCCTCTGAAACAATCAAAGAAGATTCAATAATCAATGCCGAAGAATCTCTGCCCCAAGAAAACGCCCCCCTTGTTTCTGAGCCAACGTTACAGGCTTCGGCAGAATCTTTATCCGATTTAGCTAAAGTTATTGATCAGGAAAAGGATACTCCAATTCCACATCAAACATCTTTGGAAGGGCTTGTTTCTCAATTGTTAAAACCCTACTTAAAAGAGTGGTTGAACAACCACTTGCCTGAAATTGTAGAAAAGGCTGTTCAAAAAGAAATTCGTCGAGTAACAGAACGCGCAGAATTGTAAAAATTTCGTATTCTATAATTTTTTGAGTGAAATAACGGCAATAAAAAAGCTGTATTTCTCTTTTTTGCTATGAAAAATATTGATAGAAGTAAGAAATAAATATAGTATAAGAAAAAGGAGATTGTTTATGTTAGAAAATAAAATTGTATTAACAGGGATAAAACCTACAGGCGAACCGCACATTGGAAATTATATAGGTGCTTTAAAGCCAGCCATCGAATTATCCAAACGAGGAAGAGGCTATGTTTTTATTGCCGATTTGCATTCGTTGAATACCGAATCGGATAAAGTCACAATCAAACAACATACCCAAGAGATGGCATCTGCTTTGCTCGCTCTTGGATTAGATTTAGAAAAAAGCATTCTTTTTCGTCAATCTGATATTCCAGAAGTTTATCAATTATCTGTTCTATTGAACAACGTGACGCCAAAAGGATTAATGAATCGTGCACATGCTTACAAAGCGGCTGTCGAAAAAAACATAGCTAAAAAGCAAGATGTAGATAATAAAATAAATATGGGGCTTTATACCTATCCCATTTTAATGGCAGCGGATATTTTATTATATTCTTCAAATATCGTTCCTGTTGGGCAAGATCAAAAACAACATGTTGAATTTGCACGCGATATTGCGGGCAGTTTTAATCATTTGTATGGAGATATTTTATCATTACCAGAACCTTATATTAAGGATTCTATTGTGTTACCGGGATTAGATGGGCGAAAAATGAGCAAAAGTTATGGCAATATAATTCCTATTTTTGCATCTGAACAAGAATTAAAAAAGAAAATCATGAAAATCATTACTGATTCTAAATTACCAAAAGATTCAAAAAAACCAGAGGAATCGACTATTTTCCAAATCTATACATACTTTGCATCTCTCGAAGAAATTGAAAAATTAAGAAATGATTTCATTTGCGGTGGGTTAGGCTACGGAACAGCAAAAAATATTTTATTTGAAGCAATTAACAAGGTGTTAACACCCTTTAGAGAAAAATATATCTATTTGATGAACAACCAAAATGAAGTCGAAGAAATCCTTGCAAATGGAGCTCAAAAAGCTAGGGCAAGAGCCAAACCTTTATTGGAAAAAGTAAGCCAAGCTATGCTAGGACGTTCGATTATATATTAGGGAAAAAATGGAAAAGTACGCTCAGATATACGAAATTAAAAGCTATCAATGTGACAGAAGCAAGCGGTTACGCCTTGTTTGTTTGTTCAACTTATTACAAGATATGGCCGATACACATGCTAACCTAATTAATGTAGGTTATAATTTTTGCATTCAAAAAAATGTTGGTTGGGTTGGTAGTAATTACCATGTAAAAATCAACCGCCTTCCAGAATGGGGTGAAAAAATTACCATCAAAACTTGGCCGTCATTAGCAAAACGAATTAGTGCTATTCGTGATTTTGAAATATTGGACGAAAGTGGAGAATACATCATTAAGGCTTCTAGCCAATGGGTTTTAATTGACTTAAAGCGTTTACGACCCGTCATCATAGACAATTATATGAGGTACGATAAAATCAATGAGCGAGGAATTCAAACTGATTTTTCAGCAATTATTCTTCCTCAAGAAACGCCAAATCAAAAAAATATTACTGTACGCTATGACGATTTTGATTTAAATCAACATGTAAACAATTCTATTTATCCCGTTTGGGCTATAGACTCTTTGCCTGAATCTTTTCGTCATCATAAGACGATTCAAGAAATTAAAGTCGCTTTTAAAAAGTCTATAACGCAAGAAGATGAAGTTAATGTTGAATTTTTTATTCAAAATTTATACACAATACACCGAATAACAAGCACTGATAAATCTAAAGAATTCGCAAGGATAGAAGTATTGTGGGTTGATAATCAATGATGCACTCGCGCAATTGTTAAAGCATCCACGGCTTTTGCACCCGCCTTGTAAAGTTCTTTGGCACATTCATTTAAAGTTGCTCCAGTTGTGTAAACATCATCAACCAAAACAATATTTTTCCCACATATTGCGTGTGGGTTTTTGACTAAAAAAGCATTATGAACATTTTTGTAGCGTTGATGTATATTGTCATGCCCTTGTGACTTTGTGTTAATCTTACGAATCAGCGTGTTTGCAAGAAATTTTTTACCACTTCGTTTTGCTAAATAATGGGCCAACAACCCAGATTGATTGTACTTTCGTTTAATTAACTTCCTTAGATGCAATGGCACGGCAAGAATAATATCTGTATTTTCAATTACACTTTTCCCAGATTGATATATTAAATTCCCTAAAAAGGGAACCATATCTGATTCTATCAGCATGTTTGAAATGTAAAATTAATTCTTTGGAAGCGTCTTTATAAATAAAGGCTGAACGCAGTGATCGGAAACGTGGGGGATGATTCAAACATTGCGGGCAAACAGTTCCATTATCGGACAAAAATTCATAAGATCTGCCACAACGAGGGCACCCTAGTTCTGGCAAAAAGGTAATTTTTGAAAAACACTTTGGACACAATGCACTTTTATGTCCCATTACTAAACATCCACATATCAAACATTGTGCAGGCATTACAATATCAATCAAAAAACAAAAAATTTCCCTTATCATTTGACTTTTATTTTTTTATATTTCTTTTCCACTCTTTTTATACTATTCTATAAACATCAAAAAATCAAGAAAAGGTTATCAAATGTTAGAAACGGGCATTTATAAAAGGAATAAAAAAAGCTTCATCAGTTGGGAACGTTATATCCCCGATACCAACAAAAAGGCAATAGGAATCATTTATCTTCATGGATTGCTTTCGTCTAAAAAGTCCAGAAAAGGGACTTTTGTAAAAGAATTTGCCATCGCTCATAACTTGTCATATTTAGGTTTTGATTTCACAGCACATGGAGAATCTTCTGGAAAAGCACAAGACGTAAAGATAGGACAATGTTTACAAGATGCAATAGATATATTAGATGTTTTTACAACAGGACCACAAATTGTTATCGGTAGTAGCATGGGTAGTTGGGTTGGTCTCTTGCTGGCACAAAAAAGGCCGGAAAGAATAACAGGATTTATTGGTATCGCTCCAGGAGTAGACTTTACAAAGGGGCTTTGGGAAGATATTTTATCCGAAGAAAATCGCATTTTTATTCAAAAGGGCGGCATATTAGGTCCTGATAAAAAAACAAGAGGTTATTGTTTTACTTTAGATTTTTTCGAAAATGCTAAACAACATTTTCTTTTAAATGGTCCTATTGTGTATGAATCTCCTGTTATCTTAATCCGCGGAGATAAAGACGCTCTTGTGTCCGCAAAAACTGTATTAAAAATTAAAGAAAATCTAACTTCTCCAAATGTAACAATTCTAGAAATAAAAGGAGCAGAACATTCTTTGTCCCGACCCTCGGATTTAAATATAATTGCAAATAGTATTCAACTTCTAGTAAAACAAGCTCAATCCTAGTAGTCAAGTTTAAATTGTGCCCAATTAAAATGATCCGCATTTGGAAGTCGTTTCATTTGTATGATCTCTTTGCTGTTAGGAATCTTTTCAACAAAATTTTTAATCATAAATTCTGGAGCTACTTTATCTTTACCTCCAATATAGTGAATTTGTGGAATGCGAGAAAGCATATATAAATCTTTCACTGGATTAACCGAAAGAGGTAAAATATCTTCATCTTTATACATTGCATCTGTTTGAGTATCTAAAATCCCTCCAATTGTAATGACTTTATTTACATTTTTAGCTGGCAAATGCGACGCAATGGATAAGGCAATTGCAGCCCCACCATCGTAGCCAACAAGCTCTACTTGAGATAGTTTATACTTCTTTTGCCAAGCGATAATAATCTTTTGTATAGTGTCAATAAATTCCGGGGCATATTTTCCTTCTTCCCACGCGATAGGGCGACAAATATCTTGCTCAATAAAATAACAAGGACGGCCAATATACGCCACAGATGGAAATTTATCCTTTAAAGCAAGTTGCTTAGCCACATCAGCATACATTTTCGGCTTTTTTTTGAAAATACCAACTGTCTGTGCATTTCCATCAATATAAATACGCATTTTTTCAAAAGGCTTTGTTCCTTTTCGCCATGTTGCGATTTTTAATCCATCTATTTTGACCTCTTGATAAACAAATCCTTCCATTGATGGGACAGACGAACAAGCAACTAACAATAAAAGTACGAAAAATATACATACATTCTTCATATGACCTCCATCAACGTCAAATTTTCAATCCATAACAAATAACACTTTACATTTTTATCTGGAAAAATATTTTTTAGCAAGCTTTTATACATATTCATTTGACGAACATATGCCAAAGGAATATCTTTTGGTTCAACTGGAGGTGCCCGGTTTGTTTTAAAATCAATGATAAGAACGGCATTTGAAGTCACAACCAATCTATCTACTTGACCAGAAACAATGAAATTATCAACATTCCCTACAACAGGAACTTCAGCTAAAGATTCTTTGGAAAACAATTCCACCAATTCTTTTTTTTCAAAAACATCCAATAAATGTTCCGGTAAAGTAATGTCCATAGGGGTTGTTTTTTCTAAAATATATTGACGATCTTCGGGAGCTACAGAAGGCAATAATTGCAACAATTTATGAATAAAAATACCACGTTTTAATGCTTGCTT
>CAZXTR010000027.1:0-12070 GCA_964643615.1 uncultured Lactobacillales bacterium
GATTTGAACCCCCGACACGCGGATTATGATTCCGCTGCTCTAACCAACTGAGCTATCCCGCCATATGTTTTCTTTCTATGTCTATCCCGATGTCTATACTATGTAAAGTAATCCACCAGTCTAGTTTTGTTCTAACCTCATCTGCGGCTAAACCTCTTTTACCTTACCTTCGTTCAACGCCGCTGTCAAACTAGGTTCTTTTGCCTTGGCAACCCTTCCGGCTAATCTAGCGCAGGGGATTATGATTCCGCTGCTCTAGCCACCTGAGCTACTTCGCCATAAAAGACGAAACTTTATACCGTTCTTTTTTACAATTGTCAACGAAATTTTTTATCTTTAGTCGAAATCGAATCATAAGCGTTGAAAGATGCGTCTCCTTTTTTAAAGGAAAGATATAAAAAAGGAATGCTCACAATAAGTACTGCAATCATTAAAACGAATAAAGCGTAAATTAAAGCTTCAAAATCTTCCAAATGTAAACGTGAGACAATAATAAGTCCTAATACTGCCACAACAGTGGGGGGTAAAACAAACCACCAAATGAAGTACAAAAAACTTTTTCCAATATCGTGTAATCGTCTTGATAAAAGAGCTAAACCAGGAATAAAAATAACAACAAAAAAAAGAGAATCTAAATAAATACAACTAGAAAGTGATAAGAGCGAAATGATAATATCTTCTCCAATTTGTAAAACAGAGGTAATTAAAAAATTAATCAACATAAAAGAATTAAATTCATAACGTCCTGCGCGTCCAGAAAAAAAGAAGTATTTTTTCCAACAGGTGACGTAGGCTTCCCAAAAATTTTTATATGCAGGCGTTGGGTTTAGACAAGGCGCAACAATGTGCACATCATCGCGAAGCAATAACTTTTCATATTCTTGTTGTGAAATAATTTGTTTTTCATAAAGGCGGTTTAATTTTCCCGTATCCACAAAAACTCTCTCCTTCTAAACTGGATGATATAAAGTATTGTTTAAAACAAAGTAAAAAACGAGGATTTTTTTCTTGATTTTTGAAACGATTTATGTGTTATAATAAATAAAAACAAGAAAGGATTGAACATGCCAGAAGTATTCATCAGCGGCCCCGCAGGAAGGTTAGAGGCAAGTTATTTCCCTTCGGCGGTAGAAGACGCCCCTATCGCTATGATTTTACATCCTAACCCGCAATTAGGAGGTACAATGAACAACAAAGTTGTTTATACGTTGTACCAAGCGTTTGCTAAGTTGGGATTTTCTGTCTTACGTTTTAATTTGCGAGGAGTTGGGAAGTCTCAAGGGGTATTTGATGGAGACCCCGCAAATGAAATGGCAGATACTTTAGCAGCGTTAGATTGGTTAAAACAAATGCATCATGAATCCTTTAATTGCTGGATAGCAGGGTATTCTTTTGGCGCTTTAGTTGCTTGCCAAGTTTTAATGCGGCGTCCCGATGTTAATGGTTTTGTGGCAGTTTCTCCGCCAGCGAATGTATGTGATTTTTCGTTTTTATCCCCGTGCCCAGCGTCAGGATTGATTATTCAAGGCAAATCCGATACAGTTGTCAATGAATCGGACGTTCGTGCTTTGGCAGAACGTTTGGATACCAGCCGTCGAGTACATGTGCAATATGCCGAAGTTGCGGGAGCAGACCATTTGTATTCTGGGTGTTTAAAATTGGTTTTTGATACGGTTATTCAATATGTTCCAGAATTAATGGTTACTCGGGGAAAGAAAAAAGAGCGAGCAAAAAAGAAAACTATACCGAAGGTTTAGTTAACCCTTCTTCTTGCCATTTTCCTTGGGGTGTTTGTTGCCAATAGTGTAGATTATTATATCCAAGGATTGTCATTTCTTTCCATTGTTGACGTGCTTTTGTCACTGAAGTGGAATCTAACCCGTTAAAAAGGTAAAAAATACGTTCAAAATTATCGTCCTGTTGAATAGATTCGTTATCGATTAAAATTAAAAAATCTGCTGAATTAGGGAAATCTGAACATTTGTCTGTGATATATAAAGGCTGCTTATCCGCATGGGATTCTTTTGCGGTTCCATGAGGGATAAAAGAAGCTGGATTTTGTGTCCATAAAAGATTATTAAAATAATCCACTCTTTCTGGTAAATCCGTGCGCAAGATTGTTTTTTTCCCCGTAGGCATTATCTTTTCTAAAATGGAAGGCAATGCAATATCTATGGACGTTTTTTCTAAATGATAAAAATCAATGCGCATGAGTATTCCTTCCTTGAACCTGAATAGCAAACATTGTCCTCATTTTTTGTCCACCACGATAAAAAACAAGCGACATTTTTTGCCCGATTTTACCATGATGAATAATGTTGAAAAAGCTTTGTCTTGAAGTGATTGGTTTGTCGTCAATGAAAATGATAATATCTCCTTTTTGTATGCCTACTGTTTCAGCAAAACTTGATGGAACAACATTAGTGACATAAATCCCTTGCTGCTGCCCAACTAAAAGTTTTTCTTGCGCTGTTAAAATGCGAGTTTCAATGCCGATGTCTTCCCTTTGCACGACACCATTTTTTTGTAATTGTTCTTGAATGTATTGAGCATAATTTGATGGGATGGCCATGTTTAACCCAAACGTGTCACCATTTGGCGTGTAAACGACTGTGTTCATGCCAATCAATTGACCTTTTGCATTAAATAAAGGCCCCCCAGAATTGCCTTGGTGAATAGTGGCGTCTGTCTGTAAAAAATCATCATAAGGGCCATATTGCACGTTTTGAGGGCGCGCAGAAATAATGCCCGTTGTTGCCGAAAGTCCTAACCCGAAAGGATTGCCAATGGCAACGACTTTGTCCCCAACTTGGACGGCATCCGAATCTCCCCATTGAACAGAGGGAAACATTTGTTCTGTTTTTATTTGCAACAAAGCAATATCTGTGGGGCCGTCACGCCCAACAACGAAGGCCTTTATTTCTTGCCCATCGGATAATTGGATATAGATATAATCGCTGTCTTCTACAACGTGGTTATTCGTTAAAACATAACCTTGCGCGTCCACAATAAATCCAGAACCGATGCGGCGAGTTCCTTTAGATGATGTTTTGTCAGTGTTTTGTTGAGGTGTATCGACTTTTTCCACCGAGCTGATAACTGTAACGACACAAGGCATTAATTTTTGAATAAGTGGAGCAAAAGTTGCAGGCTCTGATTCTGTTGCACGTACTGTTTGAATAAGCCCAATCCACGTCAAAAAAGCGATTATCCAAACGATTTTGAAAAAATAACCCATAAAACAATCCCAATTACAATTGAAAAAGCGCCAATGCTTCGTATTTTGGCTAAGGAAGATTCAATAATTATACGCACGCTATAATTTTGAATAGATTTTGGAAATAAAATGTAAATTAATCCAAATATAAAGAAAAAACAAATTAAACCCCGAACCCAATCCATTCCCCCTAAATGTATCATGTGAACACGTCCAAATCATCAAAGATAATAGGAATTTTGCATCGAAATTCATCTTGCAAAGGTCTTAAAACAACCTGTAAGCCCGGATGTGCTTTTTGGTTACAAAAAGTTTTAAACATTTCCCTCCATTGTCTAAAATTTGCGGTGATAATGATTTGCGTCACCAAACAAGAGGGCAAAATGCAGCGTGCCGTTTTTAAATCTTCCCCTAACTCAATTAATTTCAAATATGTTTGTTCCATGTCGGTTACGCTATCTATCCAATATTGATAAGCTTTGGATTGAACATCAATAAAATGGGGTTTTATAACCGCAAGTTCTCCAGAAAATATATTTTGTTCAGAACATGAAAACAAAGAGCTCTTTTGAAGAAAATGAGTATTCGAAGCCAAAATCAATTCGGCTGCCATTGCATGATCAATTGTCAGTTCAACAGTAATGAAACAATGTTCCAAAAGGGCGTCGCCGTCTTTTTCTAAACCTTTATGAATCAAAGATTCTGAAGATGTTTTTTTGTTTTCTGAACCCGGAGATAAGAACACCTTGCCACATCTTTCAAATAAATCTAAAAGCATCTTTCCGTCAAAAGGCGTTAAAATTTCATAAGAAGAAGAAACAACGCGAACCATATTTTATCCTTTCAGTCTATAGTAAAGAGATTGTACCCCTTTTGTCAATAAAAAAAGGCCCCTTGTGAAAGGAGCCTTTTAAATACGAAGAAAAATTATTCTTTGATTGTAATATTCGTCGCAGAATTTTTACCTTTTTCATCTTTATTGATGTCAAATTCAACGATTTGGTTTTCTTGTAATCCACGTAACCCGGATTGTTGAACTGCAGAAATGTGGACGAATACATCTTTATCTCCACCATCAGGTGTAATAAATCCATATCCTTTTTTAAAGTTAAACCACTTTACTTTTCCTGTTGCCATTATATATAAGCTCCTAAAATTTAAAATTGCCGCGTCAAGGCCGATTGTTCGGGATTCTTAAAGACAATCAAAATCGAAGGAACTTCAAACTTTAATCTCTTCTCATTAATCCGAAGACAAAATATATGATAAGCTTTTCTTTTGAAAAAGCAAGTTTTTTTTTAACTTTCTCAAAAAGTTATCAAAAACAATTCTTTTTGCCCGTTTTTTAATCGTAAGTATGTACTAATTTAGAGCAAAAGAGGCGGACTAGATTCGAAGAAACTATTTCCCCATTTGGTGTTTGAGTTTTGAAGGCTAGCTTGGTACAGTATACGATAAAATGCCATGCAATTCGTAACGATCCGTAAATTTATTTCTAAAACAAGTCCCTGTGAAAATATTGTTTTTCCTTTTGATAAAGTTTTTGTAGCACAAAAAAGGAATCTGAAAAAACTGTTTTCTATTCAAATGTATTTGCTCAGAAATATTTTCTATGTTTTTTCTTCTGGTATCATAAAGTAAGTTTAGCTAAATAAATTGCCATATTTTTGGGTATTTCTTCAAAAAACAGCAACGAATATTGCCTATGTGAAGAATGATTTCAGGATGTTTTCTTTTTTAAATTGTCTTATTTTTTGTAAATTACAAATTAAAAAAAACATCCGACATCATTTAAGATGATGGGCGATTTAAATTTAAAGCAAAAATCCCTCTCCCTGTTTAAGAAGAGGGATTTTTTTTGATTATGAAGAAGATTTTTCTTCGGCAATCCGCGCAGATTTACCAAACAATTGACGCAAATAATAAATCTTGGAACGATGTATTTTCCCGCAACGCACAATTTCAATTTTTGCGATATTTGGAGAGTAAAGCGAAAAAACACGTTCGACACCTTCGCCAAAAGAAATTTTCCGTACGACGAAATTGGAATTCAACGCATCGTTATTACGAGCGATGCAAACGCCTTCAAATATTTGGATACGTTCGCGATCACCTTCTTTAATCTTTGTATGAACTTTCAACGTATCCCCCGCTTTAAAATTGGGGATATCTTTGTTCATTTTATCTATTTGTTCTTTTTCAAGAGATTGAATAATATTCATTTTTTATCCTTTCTTTATTTGTGTAAATCCCGATATTTATTCCATAAATCGGGTCTTCGTTTTTGTGTGAATTGAATAGATTGTTCAAGTCGCCATTGTTGGATTTTTTTATGATGTCCAGAAAGCAAAACTTCAGGAACGTTCATGTTGTTCCAAACTTGGGGGCGTGTATATTGAGGGTATTCTAATAAGTCATTTGTAAAACTTTCCTCGTTTAAAGAAGATGCATTACCCAGTACGTTCGGAACATGGCGCAAAACGGCGTCTAACAAAGTTAATGCTGCGGGCTCTCCACCAGACAAAATAAAATCACCAATGCTGATTTCTTCGAAAGGCCACGATTGCAAAACACGTTCGTCAACGCCTTCATATCGCCCGCAAAGAATAGTTATATTTTCTTGTTTTGCCAATTGGATGACTTTTTTTTGATTCAGAGGCACTCCGCGTGGGCTCATATAAATCAAAGCGCCCGTTTTGTAATGTGCTTTTAAAGCCAAATCAATGACGTCAGCTTTCATCAACATGCCCGCGCCACCACCAAAGGGAACATCGTCCACTGTTTGATAGGCATCCGTTGTAAAAGAACGAATATCAACTGCGTTTAAAGAAAAAACACCATCCTCTAATGCTTTTCCAGCCAAAGAGTGACCTAACACTCCTGGGAACATTTCTGGGAACAAAGTCAAACAAGTAATATGCATTATAACTTCCCTTCATTAATGGCGACAGGAAGGCGGACAATTAAAGTTTTTTTATCTGTGTTTATATTTAAAACAGTTTGCGAGTTAAAAACCAAAAGGATGGTTTCACCTTTATCAGGCTTGATTTCGAAAATATCACTCGCTCCATAATTGTGGACAGAGTGTAAAATCCCAACAACTCGACCGTCTTCATCAAAAGCCCTCATGCCCACCAAATCGCAAAAATAAAAAGAATTTTCTTGCATTGGAGGCAGTTGTTTTCTTTGAATAAATAAATCCGTTCCTTTTAACTCTTGAGCCTTGTTTCTATCGCGAACACCGTTGATTTGAGCGATTAATAGGTTGCCCTTTATGCTGATGACTTGAATATCCATAACATGCCCACAATGATTAACAATTGGCGCATATGCCGCAAATGTTGATGGCTTTTCAAGAAAGGCATTAATTTTTACCATTCCTTTAATTCCATGCGGAGCAACAATTTTTCCAATTTGAATTAATGTGTTCATGTGCATTCAATTCTTAATTAAGCTTGAGGCGTTTCTTTGGAAGAAACCGAGGCTTGTTCAACCTCTTGTTTGGCTTGTTCTTCTGCGTCACGTTTAGCTTGTTCTTTTTCGGCCGCGACCTTTAACCGTTCTTGGGCTTTTGTTTTTGGTGCTGATTGTTTGGGTTGTTGATCGTTTGTTTTTATTTTTGGCATTTCGGTCAAGCCTATTTTTGCCATCAATCGTGCAAGACGATCGGATGGTTGAGCTCCCTTTAACAACCAAAATTTTGCTTTTTCTTGATCAATTTTGAAATGTTCTGCGCTGTCCTTTGGAACTAGAGGATTATAAAACCCTAACATTTCAATAAAACGTCCATCGCGTGGCGAACGGCTGTCGGCAACGACAATTTTGTGGAAAGGCCGTTTTTTTGAACCGCCTCGTGCTAATCTGATACGAACTGACATTTAAATTCCTTTCTTTTGTTTCAGTTAGTTACATTTTAAAGGGAGGAAATCCTCCCCCATTCATCAAAGGGTTTCCGCCACCTATTAATCCTTTCATCGCTGAAAGAGAGGCTATTGGGCCCATTTTCTTGAATTTCTTTATGGCAAACGCCATTTGTTCATATTGTTTTAAAATTTTATTAACGTCATTAACGGTGAGGCCTGCCCCTTTTGCTATGCGTATTTTGCGGGAAGATTTTAATATTTCAGGATGACGACGTTCAAAAGGCGTCATGGATAAAATAATGGCTTCTTGACGAGCTAACATTTTATTATCCATATTTGCTTTTTCAATTTTTTCTTTGAATTTAGCCATTCCAGGGATCATCATCATGATACCCTTAATATCGCCCAAGTTTTTAATTTGTTGTAATTGTTTAAGCATGTCATTCAAATCGAACTTTCCGCTCATCATTCGTTCAGCAACTTGTTGAGCTTCTGCTTGGTTGACTTTTTCCTTGGCCGTTTCAACCAACCCAACAATGTCGCCCATGCCCAAAATTCTGCCTGCAATGCGCTTAGCATCAAAAACCTCTAATGCATCCGTTTTTTCCCCCACGCCAAGGAACTTAATCGGTTGCCCTGTCGTGATATGCATAGATAAAGCCGAACCACCACGTGCATCTCCATCAACTCTTGTCAAAACGATACCCGTTAAGGCAAGCTTATCATGAAAAGATTGTGCAACATGGATAGCATCTTGCCCCATCAAAGAATCCACAACAAGCAAAATTTCCACTGGGTTGGATAATGTAGCAATATTCTTGACTTCTTGCATCATTGTATCGTCTACATGTAACCGACCAGCTGTATCCAAAATTAAGACGTCATAGGCTTCTTTTTTTGCCATTTCGATGGCGCGTTTTGTAATTTCAAGCGGATTTTGTTGTGGGAAAATAGGTAAGGTTGCAATATTTGTTTGGTCTCCTAGTCCTGCTAATTGTTCTTGTGCCGCGGGACGATAGATATCCAAAGAGGCCATCAATACTTTTTTCCCATCTTTTTTTAATCGAAGAGCTAATTTTGTGCAGGAAGTTGTTTTCCCAGAACCTTGCAATCCTACCATCATAAAAATAGAAGGACCGTAGGATGCAAATTGCAACGAACTGGGTTCTTCTCCCAATGTCTTTACTAAAGCGTCATACACAATTTTAACGACTTGTTGAGCTGGTTGAACGGAATGAATGATGTTTTGTCCTATAGCTTGATTTTTAACATCAGCGATAAATGATTTTACAACTGGAAGAGCTACATCGGCCTCTAACAAAGCGATTTTAATTTCGCGCATAGCTTCTTCAACCATGTCTTGGGTTAAAATCCCTCGACCTTTGATTTTTTCTAAAACTTGTCCTAATTTTTCGGACAAAGAACGAAACATCGCGACCTCTTTTGTTCATATAAAAGCAAAACCACCTGTGAGCGTATTCGCCGGCAAGTGTATCTCCGTAGAGACTGTTTTCTCACAGTTCTTTGAAAATTAGTATAAATTATGGCAAGATTTTGAAAAAGAGTCAAGTCATTTTTTAATCGAAAATAATTTTATTGATATCTTAAAGATTCAATAGGATCTAATTTCATAGCTTTGAACGCGGGAAATAATCCAGACAAGATGCCTACAACTAAAGCGACTGAAACGGACAAAACGATTGTCCACAGAGAAATGGGAACGTTTTTTTCAAAGATATATCCGCCTAATTGTGAAACGCCAATTCCTAAAATTAAACCCATCATACTACCCATAAAGGAAATTAAAACGGCTTCGACCAAAAATTGTGATATAATCCATTTGTTTGGTGCCCCCAAGGCTTTACGAGTCCCTATTTCTCGGGTTCTTTCTGTGACGGAAACAAGCATCATATTCATAATGCCAATGCTTCCAACAATTAATGAAATAGATGCAATTGCAGCCAATAACAAAGAAAGGTAAAATCCTACTTTTTTAACCTGTTCAACCAACTCGGCCATGTTCCGAATAGTGAAATCATCTTTTTGGCTTTCTTTTAAATGGTGGCGTGCACGTAATAAATAAGTCACTCGTTGCATGACGGTATCCAATTTATCTTCGGTATTGACTTCGACAAATCCGATATTAATCATTTGCGGTTGCCTTGCTCCTCGAATTTTTTGGCGCAAAGTTGAAAAGGGCATTAAAATGATATTGTCCTGGTCGTTCCCGGCCAATCCAGGCCCTTTGGCTTTTAACGTTCCAACAACGACGAAAGGAATGTTTTGCAACCGAATGGTTTTCCCAATCGGATTTTCAAATCCAAATAATTCATCCACAACAGTTTGTCCTAAAATGACATATGATGCCGCAGATTTTAAATGGCGGCGCGTAAAGGCGATGCCACGTTCTATTTCCCAATTCCCAACGGACAAATAATCGGGAGTTGTTCCTGTGCTGGTGACGCTCCAATTATTTTTCCCGTAAACGGCTTGTACTTCGGCTTGCGTAGCGTATGAAGTTGTCAATACGTCTTTTAATTCTTTTATGGCATCCATATCTTGGCGGGATACAGTTGGGCGTCCCATGGCGGTACGCAAGCCTCCAGAAGATGAAGCCCCGGGTAAAACTAACAACAAATTGCCGCCCATGCTTTCAAAACTTTCGTCAATCATATTTTGAACTGTTTGTCCAACAGCAACCATCAAAACTACAGCAGCAACGCCAATCATAATTCCGAGCGTTGTTAAAAACGTTCGCATTTTATAGGCTGTAATAGAAATCCAAGCTTCTGGAAAAATCAACCTAAACATTTTTTAACTCCCTGTAATCTTTAACAAGACCATCGTAGTTAATCAATCCATCCGCGATGCAAATTAATCGTGTGGCGTATCGGGCAATATCAGGTTCGTGTGTTACTAAAACAATTGTAATGCCTTGTGTGTTTAACTCATTAAATAAAGACATTATTCCATAAGACGTTTTCGAATCCAAATTACCTGTTGGTTCGTCTGCCAAAATCAAAGTAGGATTGTTAATTAAAGCTCGTGCAATTGCTACCCGTTGTTGCATTCCGCCAGACAGCTGATTAGGAATGCGGCGTTCGTAACCTTTAAGCCCAACTTTTTCCAACATAATGGAAGCTTTCTCAAAGCATTCCTTTTTTCCTGCGCCTTGGTATAGCAAAGGCAAAGAAACATTGTCTGCGATTGTTCGTTTCATTAATAAATTAAAACTTTGGAAAACAAAACCTAATGTTTTGCTTCGGACTTTTGCTAAATCATCATCATTTAGTCGAGACACTTCGAGACCATTCAAAATGTATTGCCCGCTTGTCGGCCTATCCAAACAACCAATGACATTCATCAACGTTGATTTCCCAGAACCAGAATGTCCCATAATTGCGACAAACTCTCCTTGATGAATATAAAAAGTCAACCCCTTTAATACTTGTTGATTCATTCCGCTGGGCATGTAATAGGTTTTGGTTAAATTTTTGACTTCGACGACTTTTTGTGCTGTTTTTATCATATTATGGTCCTGGATGTCTTCCCAGTCCAGACGATTTTGAACTAGCAATAAATTCAGAAATAACTTGTGTTCCTTCGGATAATCCGCTCAACACTTCAGCATGAACAATATCTGTTAATCCCAATTCAATGATATGCGGTTTTATTTGTCCTTTTTCAAATGTGTAAACGACAGCTTGAGTTGCTTTTAAATTTGACGGACGTTGACCGAGCATGTTTTGACGAAGTAAAGCAGAAGGTTTAAATTGAATTGTTGTATTTGGAATGCGCAAGACATTTTTCTTCTCATTTGTTGTAATTGTTACAAAAGCCGTCATGCCGGGTAATAATTTTTTATCGTTATTATTGACTTCAATAATTACAGTGTACATAACAACATTTTGTTCTTCGGTAGGGTTAAGACGAATTTGTTTGACCTTTCCGTTAAATGTATCCGATGGATAGGCATCCACAGAAAATTCAGAAGACATGCCGTATTGAATCTTGCCAATATCTGCTTCGGACACAGAGGCTTCTATTTGCATTAATTTTAAATTTTCTGCAATAGTGAATAATGTCGGAGTTGAAAAAGAAGCGGCGACCGTTTGTCCTTCTTCAACTTCTTTTGAAATGACGGTTCCAGAAACGGGGGATACAATGCGTGCATAATCGATATTTTGTTGAGCTTTGTTGTATCTTGCTTGAGCACTTAACAAATTAGATTCTGCAGAAACTTTATCAATTTCAGCCTGTTCCATTTCTGCTTTTGCAATTAATTTTTGACCGTACAAATCTTTATATCGTTTAAAGTTTAATTCAGCTACCTTCATTTTAGATTGAGCCAAATCTAATTGTGCCTTGCTTTCAGTCAAACTTTCGTTTAATAAAAATTTGTCAAGTTCGGCTAACAGTTGATCTTTTTCAACTTCATCGTTATAGTCGGCATAAACTTTTTCGATAATGCCAGATACCTGTGTCCCAACACTGACAACATTAATGGGTTGTAATGTTCCTGTGGCAGTTACGCATTCGGTGACATCTCCTTTTTCGACTTTGACGAATTCGAATTGTTTTGTGTTCAATTTTTCTGATGGACTTAAAATAAAACAGATTGATAAAAGTCCGATGATAATTAAAAAAATGACGATTATTTTCTTTTTCAATTTTTTTTCTCCATTTGCCCAAGCGCCCGCATTAGGTTGTTTTTGGCAATTAAGTAATTATAAAAACTGGTGCTATATTCAATTCGTGCCGAAGCCAATTGAGATTGCGAATCCAACAAAGTTAAAATATTGGCTTTGCCGATTTTATAAGATTCAAATGCAACGCGTTCTGATTCTTGAGCGCTTTTTAATAATGTTTGACTAATTTCGTGTGTTTGACGGGAGGTTTTATAATCTTGTACAGCAGTCCACACATCATTTTCGACATCAATTTTTAATTGATTCAGCTGTTCTTCTGTTTGTTTTTGTTCAAATCGAGC
>CAZXTR010000028.1:0-11852 GCA_964643615.1 uncultured Lactobacillales bacterium
TTTTATATGAATATTCCCTATGTTTTTAATTTGAAAAAGTTAAACAAAACTATTGCGAGTGGTTTGACAATTTTTATTTTTCATAGTACTAAAATTAAAAAAGGAGAAAAAGTTGAGAAAATATCGTATTATTGGCAATATGACGGGTAATTCAATGGACGCTATAGATTTGGTCTTTACCGAATTTGATGGCGACAAAATGACGGATATTTGTTCATACTCTGCGTCTTATTCAAAAGACATGCAAACTAAAATGGAACACTTAAGGTCTTTGGTTAAAAATCAAACGAAAGAAGCTATTTTAAAATTACCAGAATTTAAGTTAATTCATGATGCCTATATTCGCCAAATAGCAGAGTGTATTTTGGATATGATAGAAAAAAATCACATTGATAAAGTCAGTGTTGATGCTATAGGTTTTCACGGAAAAACATTGGATCATAATCCTCCATCAAAAGCAAAGATAGATGGGACAAAACCACACACTTTACAAATAGGATCTGGACAAATGTTGTCTGATTTGACTGGCATTCCTGTTGTTTACGATTTTCGATCAGCTCCATTACTGGCGGGGTTCGAAGGTGCCCCATTAGTGTCTCCACATAATGCACATATAGCAATAACGGAAGGCGATGGTTGTTATTATAACGGTGGAAACACATCTAATTTTGCATGGGTATTAAACGGTGTAGCTCAAAGTGGTTCCGATGCAGGGCCTTTTAATGAATACATAGATGCGTTTATTCGTCAATTTTCTACTCAATTGTATGACAAAGATGGGCAATATGGAAAGAAAGGTAAGTTGAACTTAACGTTGATGCAAAAATTATTTGATATATGTCGTTGTTTTTATGAACGTCCTTTACCAAAAAGTGGTGATCCCGCGTACTATAATAAAGACATCGTATTCAAAGAAATTAAAAAGCTCTATTCAAATATAAATCAAGGAAGTAAAAATTTTTGTGATATTGTACACACATTGGAATATTTTGCGGCCTATATTGCTGTACAAGCATTGACTTTAACTCCAAAAAACATGGCGATTTTATCCGATTTTATTTTGTTTGGAGGAGGGTGGAAAAATTCGGTTGTGTTATCGACGTTCAATCATTTATTGCAAGGGAAAGATTATGTTTTACCCGAACATCAATCTTCTTTCGCACAATTTTTATCTCGGTTGAAGAAACCTTTAAAGGTGCGCTATTCAACTTTTGGTGAGTTTATGGAAGCGCGCTTGTTTGCAGATTTAGCACGTTATAAGTTGGAAAATAAAGTGTGGGAAATCCCCGAGATGAAAAAATGTGGCAAATCTGTTGTGTGCGGAGTCGTCGCTCATCCCTCTAATAAAGAAGGGCGTATATATATAGATATGCTCTGTAAAGCGTTTTAAGGATGGATGCTTTACGTTTTTATTTAAACGAATGCAGTTGAATTGTTGATTTAACCCCAATTAACGGAGCTATGGATTTTGTTTGGACAAAAATGATGTTTTGAAAAATTTATACTATTTTCTTGTATATTTCTGTAGCTTCTTTATAGTCAAAAGGGACGGTTTATCCAAAAGGAAGGTTGTTGATGAAAAAAATTGTTTTATTAAGTTTTTTGTTTGTGTTTTCTTATGCAGCTCCTGCATTTTCGACAGACAGTTATTTTTTAAATTGTTTGAAATTTTCTATGCCTACTCGAGTTACTCTTGAAAGCAAAGATTTTATCGGCGGGGAAGTTATTGATAATGAACGGAAAGAGTTAGGAAAAGGCTATAGTAAGTCTTATAAGGATAAAAGGAGCTTTTGTCAATTAACGTTTGAAATTTATGATTTTAATACGATAGCTGTCGTTAAAAAAGATGCTAAAGGGAAAAAGGAGTATGGTTTTGTTAAAACCTCAAATAATCCGATTCATCCGGACATTTTATTAATGGAGACAAAACGTGCATATGCCGACATAGCTTATCATGATTTGAATTTGACTCCGCGAGTTGTAGAACAAATTGAAATTAACAAAGGGGGGAATGTTTTTTCGGCTTTTGGAAAGACGATTCATACAACGGAAATGGTGTCAGTATCTGATTTTAAAAAACATTTTATAAAATTGCATACAACTTGCGAAGATGCAACGAGCATGCAATATCTTTTAAAATTAACGGAATCTGGAATGAATTTATTTGAAGAATCATTACAACAATGCACAAAACAAGATAAATAAGTGTGAGTTATATTTTTTAAATAAAGAGTGTTACAAAAGCAAATTAGAAATGATTCCTTTTAATAATCTTGTCAAAAAAAAGAAAATGAAGTACCTTATCTGAAAAATATGTGTGAACGGAGTATCAAATGATTGAACATTTTTTTGATTATTTAAAAGAACGAGGCTATGTATATCAAGCCACGAATGAAGAAAAAATAAAAAAAATTTTGGATAGCAGAAAACCTGTTACTTTTTATTTGGGAATTGATCCAACGGCCGATAGTTTGCATATAGGCCACTTTTTTGCGTTGATGATGTTTAGACTTTTACAAGAACAAGGGCATCGTGGGATTTTAGTCATTGGTGGTGCAACTGCCTTGGTAGGTGATCCAACGGGTAAGTCTGATATGCGTAGAATGTTGACGAAGGAAGTCGTTGCTAAAAATGTAGAAGAAGTTAGGCAATTAGCACAAAAGTTTATTAAGATAGACGGGTGCAATCCGGCGTTGATTTTGGATAACTCTGAATGGATAAATGTATTTTCATATGTCGATTTTATGCGTTTTGTAGGCGTACATTTTAATGTTAATAAAATGTTGGCATCCGAAGCTTATTCAAAAAGGATGGAAAATGGTGGGCTGACTTTTTTAGAAATGGGTTATATGTTGATGCAGGCATACGATTTTGTCTATTTGAATAGAACTTATGGATGTTCGTTAGAAATAGGTGGAGCTGACCAGTGGGGCAATATTGTTGCAGGGACAGAGCTCAGTCGGAAAATGAATTGTCACGTCGATGGTAAAAGCAATGAAGAAAGACCTGATACTTTTGGTTTAACTTGTCCATTATTGATGACAAAAGAAGGCAAGAAAATGGGCAAAACAGAAAAAGGAACATTGTGGGTTGCTCGGGATAAAACTACATCTTATGCTTTTTATCAATATTTTTACAATACGGGAGATGCGGATACAGAAATGTTGTTAAGGTTGTTTACCAACATTTCAACGCAAGAAATACAACAACTTTGCCAAACGGACATTGTTAAGGCTAAAAAACGTATGGCTTATGAAGTGACAAAACTTGTCCATGGAGAAGAAGAGGCAAATAAAGCTGTGGAAGCTTCGACAACATTGTTTGGTAGTGGTGGTAATATGGACAATGTTCCATCAACATCTTTTGACAAGGACCTTTTTGATGTAGGCATGAGTGTGGTTGATTTTGTTACAAAAGTTGGATTTTTCTCCTCTAAAGGAGAGGCGCGTCGTATGATTGTACAAGGTGGGCTTGCTGTTGATGGAACAAAAGTGTCTTCTCCAGAGTTTATAGTCAAAACAGATAAAGATTATGTTTTGTTGCAAAAAGGGAAAAAGACCTTTTTAAAGGTGAATTTGAACAGCTAGACTTTCATTTCCCTAAACAATTCAAAGAAAAAAGAACGATAGCCTGAATAAAAGTTGGGTGATTTTCATTTTTAATGAAAACTTTATTTGTCTAGAGCTTTGCTTTGTGAAAATTGTGCGTATGAAAATAATAACACAAATTCGGATAAAACAGATATAAAAGACGTTTAATTTCATATCTTTTTTTATTCTTTTCTTGATTTTTTTTGATTTTTCTTGCACAATAACAAAAAAATAAAAAAGGAATAAAAATGCCAGAAAAACAAAAATATTATCCTGATTTAGTTGCAAAAATATCTTTTCCTAAAATGGAAGAGGAAATAATTCAATTTTGGGAACAAAACAAAATTTTTGAACAGTCTGTCCAAAATAGAAGCAGCTCTGATGAATTTATTTTTTACGATGGCCCTCCGTTTGCTAATGGTATGCCCCACTATGGGCACATTATGGTGTCTTACGTCAAAGATACTATTGCGCGCTTCCAAACAATGATAGGAAAACGCGTGGAAAGGCGTTTGGGTTGGGATTGCCATGGATTGCCTGCTGAAATACCTGCGGAAAAACAATTAGGGGTTTCTGGACGTAAGGCTATTGAAGAATTTGGGATTGATAAGTTTAACGCTTTTTGTCGACAAGATGTTTTGAAATATACTGATATTTGGGTCAATATGTTTAAACGCATTGGCAGATGGGTAGATTTTGGAAATGATTATAAAACCATGGATTTATCCTTTATGGAATCAGTTATCCATAACTTTAAGGAATTATACGACAAGGGGTTAATTTATGAAGATTTTCGGGTACAGCCATATTCGTGGGCAGCTCAAACACCTCTGTCAAATTTTGAAGTGAACCAAGAATATAAAGACAAAACGGATGCTGCTATTACGGTCATGTTTAAATTACAAGATGGGCGTAAATTATTAGTGTGGACGACAACTCCCTGGACTTTGCCATCTAATTTGATGATTGCAGTTGGCAAAGACATTAATTACGCCGTGATGCAAGAAGGGAACGAACAATATATTTTGGCAGAATCTTTAAAAGATAAGTATAAACAACAATTAAGCTCAGCGCAACAAATTGGAACAATAAAGGGGTCGGATTTGATAGGCTTGTCTTATGAACCGATGTTTCCATATTTTGAGCACCTAAAGGATAAAGCGTTTAAGGTAATATCGGGAGAGTTTGTTTCTACCGAAGATGGAACGGGTATCGTGCATATTGCCCCTGGCTTTGGCGTGGATGATTTTGATGTATGCCGTGCTTATGATGCTCAATTTCCAATTGTTTGTCCTGTTGATGAAGCAGGTTGTTTTACAAGCGATGTGCCCGATTATCAAGGTAAGCAAGTTTTTGAAACAAACGAACCAATTATGATATGGCTTAAAGAAAAACGTTTGTTGGTGAAAAAAGAACAAATTACGCACAGTTATCCATTCTGTTGGCGAACGGATACCCCGTTAATTTACAAAGCAATGAGTGGTTGGTTTGTTCGTGTTACGGATTTTAAAGATAAATTAATTCAAATGAATGAGCAAATTACATGGACCCCTGAACATATTAAAAATGGACGTTTTGGGAAAGGATTGGAATCTGCGCCTGATTGGTCTATTTCTAGGAATCGCTTTTGGGGGACGCCTGTTCCTGTTTGGGTATCGGACGATCCTAAATTCTCAAGGGTGGATGTATTTGGTTCTTTGTCCGAGATAAAAGAAAAAACGGGATTTGAAGTGACAGATTTACATCGTCCCATGATTGATGATGTGATTTATCCGAACCCAGAAGATCCAACTGGACAATCAAAAATGCACAGAGTGCCTTATGTATTAGATTGTTGGTTTGAATCTGGTTCTATGCCTTATGGTGTGGCTCATTATCCTTTTGAAAACAAAGCGTGGTTTGATGCACATTTTCCAGCGGATTTTATTGTGGAAGGTGTTGATCAAACGCGTGGTTGGTTTTATTCTTTGCACGTATTAGGAACGGCACTGCAAGGGAAACCTGCCTATAAACATTGTCTTGTAACGGGATTATTGATGGCGGAAAGTGGAGTTAAGCTTTCCAAAAAATTAAAGAACTATCCAGATCCGTATAAAGTTTTGGATACGATGGGTGCCGATACTTTACGATGGTTTTTAATTTCTTCTCCTGCTACAAAGGCAGGGAATGCCTATGTGAGTGAAACGGAAATGTCTAAGGTAGCACGTAAAGCGTTGACCCCACTTTATAACGCATTTTATTTTTTCTGCCTTTATGCGAATGCTGAGGGAATTAAAGCGAAGGAAATATCGTTTTCTTCGGATATTTTGGACAGATATATTTTATCAAAGACCAAAACATTAGGACAAGAAATCAAAAAATCCATGTTGGTGTATGATATGGCGCAAGGGTGCAATCTTTGTTCCGAATTTTTAGATATCTTAAACAATTGGTATATTCGCCGTTCTAGAGTCCGTTTTTGGGATGGGACAGACTCAGCCGCCTTTAATACGCTTTACACAGTTTTGACTTCTTTGTGTAAGATTATGGCGCCAATGATGCCGATGACGACAGATTACATTTATAAAAATTTAACGGGAGAAGTGTCTGTCCATTTAGAGGATTTTCCAACATTTGAAGAAATAACCCAAGAAACACTTTTAATCCAGCAAATGGATTTAATTCGTACAATTTCTTCGACTGCAAAATCAATAAGAGAAGAAAATAAATTGCGCAATCGGATGCCTTTGAAATCTATGACAATTACCGGAGAAAACGTTTCTTCGTTAAGTTTTTATTTAGATATATTAAAAGACGAAGTTAATGTAAAAGATGTCATTTTAATGCCAGATGTTGATTCTGTGGCGAGCAAATTTTTATACCTAAAAACGCCTTTGATCGGGAAGAGGTTAGGGCCTTTTATGGGCGCGATCATGTCTGCTTCAAAGACGGACAAATGGATATTGAATGGGGATGGCACGCTGTCAATAGCTGGCCAACTTTTAACAGCAGACGAATTTGAATTGCGTCTTGTTTTAAAAGAAGGTAAAAAGGGGCAACCTTTACCAGACAATACGGCTGTGATACAGTTGGATACGCAAATTGTTCCTGTGTTGGAAAGAGAAGGGATTGCACGCGATTTTGTACGCATGGTACAACAAGCAAGAAAAGACAAAAACTTCAATGTGTCTGACAGAATAGTGTTGTCTTTTTCTACTTCTTCGCCTTTAATTGAAGAGGCTTTACAAGAACATATGGACTATATTAAAGAACAAGTTTTAGCAGAAAGTATGGCGGGAATGAGAGGCGTTGAAGGACATGCCGAAGAGTTGGGAGATTCAACAATTACTTTCCATATTGAAAAAAGGTAATAACAAGTGTATATAACGCTAAATCAATTAATTTTTATTCAAAAACAGGAGAAAAGTTAAAAATTCTAATGTAAGGGACTTTTGAGTGAATAGAGTCTTTCTTAAAAAAGGAGAATAACGGTGCGCATATTAGTTGTTGGCAAAAATAATATTATGAAGGGTCCCCAATATATTTATAAAGGGCTTGCAAAAAAATATAAGGCTAAGTTGTTCTTGTGGAATGCTTCTCTGGGTTATAAATTGTTAAAGATTTTTGGCAGGAAAGCCCAATATGCATATGCTTCTTTTTTATTTAAGAGGAAGTTGCATCAACATTTTGATATTGTTTTGTTGGTTTCTGTATTTTTTGTTCCCGACGCTTTTTTTGAAATATTAAAGCAATATCCAAAAGTTAAAAAAGTAGGATGGACTTGGGATGCTTTTTCGAAATCAGAGCAAAAGAAAATAGACGTTTTAGATATTTTGTTTTGTTCAGATACAGGATTTATGGAAACAGGAGGAAAGAAAAGTCAGTTTCTTCCCTTATTTGCTGATGAAACAGTTTTTCAAAATAAGCATTTGAAAAGGACAGGACTTCCATTCTTCGTTGGCGTATCTAATTTGCATCGTTCACTTTATTTTGAAGGTTGTACTCAAAAATGTGCTATTTATGGTAAGGGTTGGGATTTAAAAAAATTAAAACAACATGATGTGCATAATCAATTGTTATCGCACAAAGAAGTGCAAGATTTTATTCATACAACAAAGGTGCCATTGAATATTGCTTTTTCTTCAAACAATCGGAGGGGGTTGAATTTTCGAGTTTTTGAAATTGCTACGACAGGTGGATTGATTATGATAAATGATGAAGCAAGTGATTTGTCTTTATGTTATAAAAAAGGTCTAGAAGCTATTACTTATACGACAGTAGAAGATTTTAATCGTTTAGTTAGTGATATTATAACGCATCCGGATAAATATGAAAAAATCGCATTGGCAGGGTATGAACGAACGATGAGGGAACATACCTTAACACATCGATTAGAACAGATGATGCGTATGATCCAAAAAAATTAAATTTTTAAGGCATTCCCACAACGCATAACCGATTCAATTTCTGGGGTGCGAGAGTTGTTTTTTTGATGAAGTACGAATCCAGGGTGTAAAACAAACGGCTTTTTTGATCCGAGGGTTCCTTGGATTAATATGCGTTTAGGTTGCAAACCTTCTTTTGGCCAAAAAGGAACAAGGCTGATTCCTCCTAATCTTTTGCGCAACAGTGCAAGTATTTCTGGAATGCGTTGTGTTCTATGAATAATGGTAAAAGTACCTTGTGGTCGTAAATACTTAAGGCAAAAGTCAATCCATATATCAAGAGGAAGTATTTCTTGATAGGCTGTTGCTTGTTGAATATCTTGTCTGGTATTGCTCTCTGTAAAATAAGGTGGATTTGTCATGACATGATGAAATGTTTTTGATTTTAATTCGGAAATATTTTTTGAAATATCTCCTTTAATAACAGAGAAATTTTGATGATTTACATCGGCATTTTCTTTGGCCAAAGCCACTAATTCGGGTTGTATTTCAATTCCTGTTAACGTCAGATTATGAACTCTTGCTCCCAAACATAATGCAACTACACCATTGCCACATCCGACATCCAGTATTGATTCTCCGCTTGAAGCAGGAATGGATGAAGCCAACAAAACAGCATCGCTTGTGGCTCGATACCCTTGCTTTGCTTGCTTCAAATGAACAAGCCCACCTAAGAAATCATCAATCGTATATTCCATAGGCTAAAATATATTGCAGTTATAGTAAAAAGTCTATTTTTTTTGAGTTGACTTTATAAAAAAAAAGATTACCTTAAATGGGAGTTCATTTAAAAGGAGTATAAAATGAGAGTTTTTAAATGGAAAATAGACAAAGAAAAAGGACATTTTTCTTATACTGTTCAAAAAGCCTCAAAAATTAAAGAAATAAATTATACAACTTTAACGGGAGAATCTGTTTCTTTAAAACCATCAACGGTGCGCAAAGGACCACATTTTGAAACAAAGTTTGGGCGCGTTGTAACACCATTGAATTTGGATTAGTTTTACTGTTGAGGTATTTCTTTGGATGGAAACCTGCCGAAGTTGCCGACCATTTCTTCCCAGATACTTAATTCTTTCCCTTTTGATTCCACAATTTCCGAATCGTAAGGAAGGTGCACAGCGTCATTTAAAGCGAACTGTCGAACAGATTTTACTTTTTGTGCGTCATCAAATGTGACAGCAATCACTTTTCTTTCCAATTCTTTAGGCGGCAAAAACCCGCGACGTTGTTCTTTTGAAGCTACATAAATCCAACCTTCTTCTTTGAACAAAGTGATGTGTGCAGGAGAGCCCCATAAGCGTTGTACTTCGTCTTTGTGCATTCCCGTTTGAATAAGCGTTATCTTTTCCACTGATGGGACGTCTCCAATTTGATCAATGGGTAAAGAACATGCAGGTAATAAAAAAAGACCGAAAATAAATAAAGCTATCTTGCTCATGAAATTCCTCTTTGATATGATCCTTTTTAAAGGATAGACCAAAAGAAAGAAAAACACAACGCAAAAATCAGAAATACCAAAAATTATAAATTGTAAGGTAAATCAATCCATTGGGTATGTGCGTGAATATAGATGCTTCTGAAGATTAAAGAAAAGCATTTTGATGAAGAAGTATTGGTTTGTTTTGAAATGATTTTTGAAGAATAGACGAAAAAATATAAAGAAACAGAATTAGATATTAATTCTTCGGATTTGTAAAATCTTTCAAGGGGGCAAAATTGATGTAGGCGAACTTGCGGTGTAATATTTAACGCTTAATTTGCAAGCGCTGCTGAAAAAAATAAAAATCAAAGTTTTACATGTAAAGATGCCGAGATTTTAGTGATGAATATACTTATCCTCCATTTTGTGAACTTTTAAAGTTGAAAAAGAATTGATTTGTAATCAAAAATTTGTTATTCTAACGAAAAGAAAAAAGGTAGGTTACAATGGCAGTAAAAAATACATTAAATAAAATCAAAGCTACGAACGACAATCCGGAATCAAAAGAGGCTTTTGTTCCTCCGTTGTTGGATGAAATTCCGCACTTGGGGTGGTCGGATAGTGTGAAATCTGATTATAGACGAGCTATCGCAGATGTATCTTCTTTTATCAGCGAAGTTTTTCAAGATGGACAAGTCACACAACAAGAAAGTTCCGCACTTCAAAGTAATAGAGACGCAGTTATGTATGATTTTTTGTTGTCTGTAGAAATATATAATCAAATGCAATATTCCGAAAAATATACACAATCTGCCTTAGGTAGGGCAAGATATATTATGACTCAAATGAAAGTTGCGCGGGATATTTCGTATGCCGCTATTCAAAAGGCTCCCTCATATAAAGAGCAACCTTTAAATGAAAAAAATAGACGTCGTCAACGCGAAAAGAATAAAGAAGTTATTGAACTTGCTCTTTCTTCTTCAGAGGTGTTTTTCCTTCAAGGAATAACAGCTTCGGCTGTGGAGCTCGCATATCAGCAAGATCAGGAAATTGCAAAAAAAGATCCTCTTTTTAAAGCAAAGATGCAAAAAAGAAATCTGATTATGCAAAAAATAATGACCGATGCTGTCACAAAAGTGAATATCCCTCGTCAATTTTTAAAGGGGTATGTGGCGCAATATCAAAACGGATAAATTAAAAAAGGAGTTGACTTTTTATAAAAATTGCTTTATAAAAAGCGCTCTTTATGGATTTAATTAGGAAAAACGGAGAATAAACCTATGAAACGTACATATCAACCTTCACAATTGGTTCGCTCTCGCCGACATGGTTTCAGAAGTCGTATGGCTACTGTTGGTGGTCGCAAAGTTGTGAATGCTCGCCGTCAAAAAGGCCGTAAAAACTTGTCTGCTTAAACGTTTGTTCAGTGGACAAATCCCATGAAACAACTTTTAGTCAGACTGAAAAAGCGTGCAGATTTTGTAACCATTTCGCAACAAGGGCAAAAGTTTATTACAGATGGATTTGTTTTACAAATTTTACCACGCTCATTTGAAAATAAAAACCAAATACGGGTCGGCTTTACGACAACTAAGAAGATTGGTAATGCTGTAAAACGGAACCGTATTCGGCGACGGTTGAAAGAGCTTGCCCGATTAAATCTTTCAAATACCGCTCTTAAAGAATGCGATTGTGTTTTTATCGGACGGAGTCGAACATTGACCTATCCGTATGATTGTATGGTATCTGACTTAAAAAAAATTCTATCACAACTTCATTAAAAAAAGGGGGGGTGATGAAAATTTTTTCAAAATTAGGCTTCTTTTTTATATTATTTTATCAAATAGTTATATCTCCATTAAAAACTCCTTGTTGTCGCTTTCAACCAACTTGTTCGGAATATGCAAAAATAGCGATTCAAAGGTATGGATTTTTTAAAGGAAGTCTGTTAACGTGCAAAAGAATTTTAAAATGTCATCAGTGGGGAGGGTCTGGTTATGATCCAGTGCCTGAGATATCGAAAAATATAAAGGAGTCTTAAATGGATAAAAATGATATTAAAAATATAATGATTGCGATTGCACTATCATTGCTTGTTTTATTTGTTATCGATACATTTTTCCCAGAAACTAATCGCAAGATAGCTGTCGAAACAAGCCAAGTCGCAACGACCCCGAATGCACTTTTTAACCCAGAGAACTCTTCTAATATTATACAACAAACGCAACCGATTTTAGGCGAAACGGTTGATTCTCCAAAAGTGGCAATTCGAAGTGATGCGTTACAAGGATCTATTCGGTTAAAAGGGGCAACATTTGATGCTTTGACCTTGGTTCAATTTAAAAAGGATATAGATCCTGATAGTCCAGATGTGACTCTTTTAATGCCTTCGTATTACGTAGCATTTGGAATTTC
>CAZXTR010000029.1:0-11402 GCA_964643615.1 uncultured Lactobacillales bacterium
TAAAAAACTACGGATTGTCCAGGCGTAAATGACTTTTGAATCGTATCGTATTCGACCTTGACTCCATTTTTGATGGGGGTGATAGTTGCGGGAGAAGGGGGGGCGGTTGATCTTTGTTTCGCAAAAGCCCGAAAAGGGTGTGACGGTGTTTCATCAAAAGCAATCCATGATAAGTTTGTGACAAATACAGTGGTCTGTTGCAATTGTTCAGCCGTCCCTACATAAACGATATTGTGTTGCGCGTCTATTTCGGTAACAAACAATGGTTGAGGGTATGCAATTCTCAGTCCTTTTCTTTGTCCAACGGTATAATTCCAAAAACCATAATGTTTTCCCAAAGGAGTTCCATCCAATAACATAATTAGCCCTTCCTTTGGAGGCATTTGAAGTAAATCATTGTAATCCCCAGAATAAAAATCTTGGCTGTCGGGCTTATCGTAACTGTCTAATCCTTTTTCATGAGCTAGTTGTCGTGTTTGTGTTTTTGTTAAAACACCCAATGGAAACAAAGTTGTGGCTAATTGTTGTTGTTGAAGACGGTACAGAAAATAGCTTTGGTCTTTTTTTTCATCAACCCCCTTTTTTAGCAAAAAACGATTGGATTGTTTTTCAATTTGTGCGTAATGCCCTGTGGAAAAATAATCAAAGGTGATTCCTGCTTCATACGCTTTTTGCTTTAATAAATCAAATTTCATCAAAGCATTACACATGATACAAGGGTTGGGGGTATTTCCCTTTAAATACTCGGTTTTAAAATAGGTTAATATTTGACGATTGTATTCTTTAGAACAGTCAAAAACATACGTTTTAATACCAAGTTTTTCTCCCAGTAAATGAATATCTGTAATTTCTTGTTTTTCTTGTGCTCCATAACATGCGTTTCCAGCCAATTTTAAATGAGGAATGGCTTGATTGTAAATAGACATAGAAACCCCTGTGACATGATAACCCATATCTTTAAGCAACGCTGCTGTTAACGAAGAATCAACGCCTCCACTTAATCCGACTATGACTGAGCTAACCATGCGACATACCCAACGTATAAAATAAGATAAAACACACCAATGCTACGTGTGATATATCTTGAGAAACCTGATAAAATTAACAGCGCTGTCGCTCCCATCATGACGAACAAGCTTACAATGACATCAGAAGGAACTTGAACTGGCGTGATAAGGGCTGTGAACCCTAAAATGAACAATGCATTATAAATATTGCTCCCGACAACATTTCCAAAAGCAAAATCGTTGTGGTGACGTATAGAGGCCATCACAGACGCCGCTAATTCGGGCAATGAAGTACCTACTGCAACAAGTGTTAATCCAATAATTGTTTCAGAAATACCCCAGTTTTTAGCTATAGAAATAGAACTTATGACTAAAAGTTGTGCTCCTCCAATCGTAAGTGCAATGCCAAAAACAGTGACTAAAAATGATAAAAAAATTGTTTTTTTTGAATATGTAATTGCATTTTTGTCGACGGCCTTTTTCCTTTGAGAACGCTTTTCAGTAATATAACAATACCTAACATAAAAGACAAGCAATGCTACAAGTATTAATCCTGAGAAAAAATGAATACTTCCAACCCAAACAACAATCCCCAAAACAAGAGAAGATAAAATCAAAAATGTGCTATCTCGGCGAAACGCGGTTTTATCAATGGAAATCGGAAATACAATGGCGGAGATTCCTAAAACTAAGAAAATATTAGCTATGTTGCTACCAATGATATTACCAACAGCAATCCCGGGGGATGGTGGTGTTTGTAAAACGGCTAACAAGCTAGCAACTAACTCGGGGGTGGATGTGCCAAAACCAATTAGAACTATCCCGATTAACAATGGAGACAAATGCATCTTTTTAGCCAAAGAAACAGCTCCACGAACAAGCAAATCCCCTCCAAATACAAGCAACGCCAATCCAATAGTAAAATAAATGTATGTCATAAACCGTCCTTTCTTTTTGGCAATAAGATAAAATACTTATATGTAAAAGTCAAACGTTTAAAAAAGAAAAGCCCCCATTGAAGGGGGCTGGAAAAGAAGAGCAGGGGGGGAGAAAAAAGCTCTTTCTTTTTGGTTCATGGACTACTTAATAAGGGAGATAAATCCATGCAATGTAGCATTTTACATGCCACATCTACACAATATGTCATATTTCTTTATTTCTGTCAAGTTTTTTTATAATTTTTTTTATTGTCTAGTTTTAAAGCCTCCGAACCCGATATAACGTCGATTAATTCTTCGGTAATGGATTCTTGGCGTTTTTGTTGAAATTCAATATTCAGAAGCTCAAGATTCTCATCAATGTTTTTTTCCGCACTTTGCATGTTTATCATACGGGTATAATGCTCTGCAGCAAGTGACATTGTAATGGCGCTTAATAAAGAAATCATCAGATACTCTTGAATTAATTTTGAAAGCATGACTTTTGGTTTTAACGTCATGAATGGCACGTTATTTGTTGGCCAAGGTTCTGCTTGTAAATCTTTGTACATTTGAAATTGAAAAGGCAACAAAAATAAGTGTTCTATTTGAACAGGTTGTCCACTAAATCGTTTATGAAAAAAAACAATTGCTTGTTCGGCTTTTGTTCGTTCTAAAATTTGTTGCATCTTGATGATGACAGATGAGGCGATATTGTTTATGGTTTTAATGGAATTCGAAATAGGGTATTGAGCAATAGCTTGGATTTTATTTTGCTCTATGATGCCAGCCATCCTTTTCCCAATGGAAATAAAAGAAGTTTGTTTAATGTCGATTTTTTTATCAGCACAAAAAAGCATAACATGTTGGACAAGTTCTTTGTTAAAACGTCCCACTAATCCATTATCAGATCCGATTAAGATGATGACGGTTTTTAATCCTTTTGGTTCGCTTTTAGGGCGAGAAATTTGCAAAGAACGGTTGCGGATCATTGCATGAAAAGCTTTTTTAATCGTGTGTGTATATTCGATTAAAGATTTTTGAGTTTGCTCATATTGCAAAATACTTACCGAAGAAAGCGCTTTCATTGTTGTAACAATTTCGCGTAAATCTTGTGTTGTCTTTATTCTTTTGGACAAACTCTCTATAGTCATGCTATAAAGCCTTTCCATTTTTTATTGATTCAGCAAAGGTTGTAAGCATTTTTTCTTTGGTTTTATTATCCAAATTTTGGCGGTTTAAAATGCGCTGGGCAACGTGTTTAAAAACGGTTTGCATTAATTCAGAAATAATTTTTTGAGCAAGACGAACTTGCGCAACATTTAATGTATCAAGCAATCCTGCATTTGTTGCCATTAAGATAGCAATTTGGTCGCTTGCTTTCATAGGCTGAAATTGCCTTTGTTCAAGCACTAATCGAATTGCGCGTCCTCGGTTCAAGCGTTGAAGAGTTTCTCCATCTATTTGTGTCCCAAAACGTGCAAACGATTCAAGTTCTTCAAATTGTGAATAAAATAATTTTAAAGGGCCAACTAAAGAACGATAGGCAGGTAATTGTGCATCTCCCCCAACTCTAGAAACAGAACGATTTGTATCAATAGAAGGCATGATTCCTTTTTGAAATAACGGTTCAGATAAGTAAATTTGTCCATCTGTGATGGAAATGATGTTTGTGGGGATATAGGCCGAAATATTCCCCGATTCTGTGGATACAATAGGCAGTGCAGTCAAAGACCCTCCGCCTAATTTTTTAACAAGATGCGTTGAGCGTTCCAATAATCTAGAATGGATATAAAATATGTCTCCGGGGAAAGCTTCGCGTCCAGGAGGGTGACGGAGTAAAAGTGATATTTGACGATATGCTCGTGCATGATTGGTTAAATCGTCATAGACAATTAAAACGTCTTTCCCTTGTTCCATAAAAAATTCGCCGATAGTAGTTGCAGCATAGGGTGCAATATATTGCATACCCGCCTCATCATTCCCCGATGCTACAACCACTATTGTATTTTGTAGAGCATCGTATTTTTTTAAGTCGGCGATTACGCGTGCGACAGAAGATGCTTGTTGCCCAATAGCACAATAAATGGAAATAACATTACTGTCTTTTTGGTTAATAATAGTATCCAACGCAATCGCAGTTTTTCCAGTTTGTTTATTCCCCAAAATTAATTCACGTTGCCCTCGACCAATTGGCGTAAACGAATCAATGGCTTTTAATCCAGTTTGTAGGGGGACTTCAACTGGTGCACGATCCATGATAGAATAAGCTTCCCTTTCAATTGGGCGGCGTTCTTTAGCTAAAACAATCCCTTTTCCATCGAGAGGTTTCCCAACGGGATTAACGACACGTCCCAACAAATGCTTAGAAACAGGAACATCTAAAATTCTATTAGTCCGTTTAGCTTTGTCGCCGGCTTTTAAATGGTTTGGGCTGTCTAAAAAAACGACGCCTACGTTATCTTCGTACAAAGATTGAACCATTCCAGATACATTACCATCGAAGAGTAACATTTCATCCATTTTGACGTTGGATAAACCCTTGATTAAAGCAGTGCCAGATGAAATGGATAAAATCTCACTGACTTCACGACTTTTCAATTTTGGCTTCGTTTTTTTTGATGCTGATTGAATAATATTCATTGCATTTTGAGACGCTTTTTTAAACATATATATCCCCTTTATTCTTGGCTAATTAAGCCCATTAATGCTTTATCAAGGTTTGTTTGAAACTCATCTAGGTATTCCTTTAAATTCCACGAAATAGATTTTTCTTGTGTTTGTATTTCACATCCAGCAAGTAATGAAGTGTCTTGTTTAAAAGTCAATATAACTTCGGCATTAATGCTTAAGACTTTTTCTATAAAATTTTTAATATGTTTTTTGTCCGCAGGTAAAATTTTTGATGCTGAAATAAAAGTCATTTTTTTTGTTTGATTAGCAATATATGCAAACGTTTTTTTTTCTTTGGCTGGAAGATAGTTAAGTTTTTTTTGAAATTCTTCGCTGATTAAATTATCTAAAGAAATTCCTGCCATTTGAGATAAAGATTGATCTGCAAAAATCCTAAATTGATGAATCAATAAATTACGTAAAGAATCTCTAAAAACTGCTTTTTCTTGAATTAATTCTTGTTGCCAGCGTTGACGATTTTTTTCGACTTCCTCTTTTACTTCCGCCAACAAAGATTCTTTGATGTGCTCAGCTTGATTTTTGGCTTCTAATAATAAATTTTGTCGCTCGTCTTTAAAATCGGCTACTTTTTTTGCATATAAAGCTTGTTCTTCTTCGGCTTTTTTAGCCTGTTCTTTGGCCGAATTAAGGTAGAATGCAATTTTTTTTTGCCGTTCATTAACTGCGTTTAAAATAGGAAGATATAAAAACTTTTTTAAAAGCCAGACTAAAATAAAAAGATTAATAACCTGAGCAATAATCGTAATGGTATCAATTCCCATAATGACCCCTTTATTGTTCTGCTAATGAAATGGCATAATTCCAAAATGGGTTGGCATATAAAATTAAAAAAGTAATCAATAATGCATACAAAGCAGTCGTTTCTACCATAGCAACAGAAACGAATAAAGTACTTCGAATTCGGCTTGCTTCGTCGGGTTGTTGAGCCATCGCTTGTAAAGCTGAGGCTGCTGCATTTCCTTCTCCGATTGCAGAACCAAGGCTGCCGATACCCATGCATAAACCTGCAGAAAGTACCGAAAAAGCACCTATTAAACCAATTGAATCCATGTTTTTCTCCTTTTTGTTAATAATATGTTTTTTCTTCTTCAATATAAGGGGTCTCTGGTTCAATGCTGGACGCATAAATAACGGCCAACAAAGCAAAAATATAGGCTTGAATAGACCCCGTCAACAAACCTAAGATTTGTGTGGGAAGAGGTAATAAAAATGGTAAAAAAGACGTTAAAATTGCGCCAAACATGACACCACTTAACATGTTTCCATATAAGCGTAAGGCCATTGCAAAAGTCGTTGAAAATTCACTAAAAATATTCATTGGAAACATAATAAGAGAGGGTGTAATAAATTTGTTTAAATATTTTTTAACCCCTCCATTCTTAATGGAAAAATAAGGAATAGCGAGAAAGACAATAAAAGCGAAAGCAAACGTAGTGCTTAAAGACGCTGTTGCCGGTTTAAACCATGGGAAAATTGTCAATAAATTACTCACGATAATGAACATAAACAAAGCCATTCCAAGCCCCATATATTTTAATGGATTATCCGAACTTGTTTCTTTAAACTCCGATTTCAACCAAAGGACAATCATTTCCATAAATGTTTGCCATTTTGAAATGTGAATATCGGTCGACAATTTGCGTATTGCTAGCCACGATAAAATAACCAATAAAAAATTAACAATCCATGTGGACATAATCGTCGTATTGATGGGTATGTCAAAAAAATAAAAAACAATGGTTTGGTCATAATTTTCGAACATTATGTTCTCCATTGATATGCAATAGTTGTGCACGAATGCGTCTGGTAAAAATGCTTCGAGCAATCATAAAACCAAAAAAAAATAGTAAGATAGTTAAAGGCCCTTGTTGGGCAAAAAATTTCCAAATCAAAACCATGGACAAAAAAAAGACAACGAGCCGAATAAATGTTGTTAAAAATAGAAAAGATTTTAACTTACGAACAGATTGAATTTTTTGTATGCATTTCCAATGGAAATAAGCAAATAAAACCCCAATAATTAACCCTATAAAAATAAGAATAACCATATCGATTGCATCTATGGATGAATGAAAAATAGATTGTGCTCTCATGATATGTCGTCCTTTATTCTATTGCGTTCTTTGTTGTATGTATTATCGGCATTTTGAATGCCTTCTCTTTTGATCCAGCCCCAACCTAAAAACAATCCAAAACCAAGTCCAATTAACAATAAATTCAAACGCCATGACAAAGGGGGTAGTGGGCACACTTTATCAAGCCATGTTCCAAACAAAATGCCAATCAAAATAGGACAAATAATAATGAACCCCAAAGTCATAACAATTGTAAAATTAAAAAAAAGAAAACGCTGCTTTCTGTTTTGCAATAATTTAGCTTTGTGAACTAGTTCTTTTTCTGTTTTTTTTTCATCAGGAGAATCAAAATGTATCATTTATTTTCCTTGCGTTTGAAGTTCTACAAAACCACGAGTTAATCCAGATTCTAACTTTGCCATCACAGCGTTTAATTCTTTTCTTTCCTCTTCTTCTTGTTTAAATTCAGTTTGAATTGCATGGGTTAAAGTGGTTAAGTTGTTACCCAAAATAGCCTTTTGCACAGAAACAAAAATATCCTTCCCCTGTTTTACAAGGATTCCATGGTTGCATGCCATATAATTTGTTTTTGAATCCAGTGTTTCAAATTGGATAATATTAGGAGGAAAGGCGCATATAAAATCAACGTGTTTTGGCAATAAACAAACATAACCATCTAAAGCTTCTAAATCAATTTTTTTGATTTCTTGTTCTAAAATAATATTAATAGGGGAAAACACTTTTAATTTCATATTGTGTTATCCTTTTTCTTATTTTTTTCAATAGCTTCTTCAATAGAGCCAATCATAAAAAAATCATTTTCGTACATATGATTAAGTTCACCCGATAAAATGCGTTCACAACCTGATATAGTATCCTCTAAATCAACAGATTTTCCTTGCATTCCCGTGAACTGTTGAGTGGTAAAGAAGGGTTGGGTTAAAAATCTTTCTAATTTTCGCGCGGTCAAAACAGTTTGTTGATCTTTTTCTGGCAACTCGTCAAAGCCAAGCATTGCAATGACATCTTTTAAATCTTCATATTCAGCCAAGCATCGACGTACTTTTGTTGCTACCTGATAATGGTGTTCTCCAACAATCAAAGGAGTAAGCATATTTGAAGATGATTGCAAAGGGTCAACTGCAGGGTAAAGACCTTGAGCTGCCCGTGTCCTTGACAATACGATGCTTGCGGATAGATGTGAAAAAGTATGTACAGCCGAAGGGTCAGTAAAGTCATCTGCGGGGACATATACGGCTTGAATGGAGGTAATGGCTGCGTTTTGAGTACTTGAAATGCGTTCTTCTAATTCAGCAATGTCTGTTCCCAAAGAAGGTTGATACCCAACTCTGGATGGCGTTTGACCTAACAACACAGATACTTCTGATCCCGCTTGTATAAAACGGAAGATATTATCAATCAACAATAAAACATCTTGTTTTTTCGTGTCGCGGAAATATTCAGCCATAGTTAAAGCCGTTAAAGCAACCCTAAAACGGATTCCTGGCGCTTCATTCATTTGTCCAAAAACCATAACAGTTTTTGACAAAACACCAGCTTCTTGCATCTCTCGATACAATTGTTCCCCCTCTCGAGAACGTTCTCCGACGCCACAAAACAAGCTAACACCTTCATAACGTCCGACCATGTTATTAATCATTTCTGTGATGAGAACTGTTTTTCCAACGCCAGCCCCCCCGAAAAGGCCCGATTTACCACCTCTTTCCATCGGAGCAAGTAAATCAATTGCTTTAATGCCTGAAACAAAAATTTCCGATGAAATTTGGCGTTTATCCAAAGGAATCGCATTCGCATGAATGGATTCTTCTTGAGTCGTTTTTAATGGAGGTTTGTTGTCGATAGGTTGTCCAAAAACATTAAACATACGTCCTAACGTTTGTGGTCCTACAGGTACTTGAATATGATGCCCGGTGTCAACAACGTCCATGTGTCGAGCTAATCCACGTGTTGACCCTAAAGCTAAACAACGAACAGTTCGTTCATCGGCGTACCCTTGAACTTCAATTACCAGAGGCGTTTCTTCTCCAGTGATTAATTCGTTGTAAATAGCAGGTAAATTATGCTCAAAGCGAACAAGAACAACGCTTCCTTGGACTGAAACAATTTTCCCAATATTTTTCTTTGTCATTGATTTCTCTTTCCCCGTTGACCAGTTATAGGGGAAGAGTTTGAACTTGTCAAGTTTTTTGATTTTAAAAAGTATCAGGTTGTTTGTTGTGTATTTGATAGATAGAATCTTTTAAATCTTGTAAACGTAATAATTTAACAGCATCTTTTTGAAGTTGTTTTTGCGCTTGATCAATTTTATGTAAAGCTTCTTTGTAATTTCCGATTAAAAAGTTGTATTCAGCAAGAGCGTAGAACGCATTTCCTTGTTGTTGTGTCATCCCGTATGCAGTGCTTAAAAAGAACCATCCCTCCGGCAAATAAGAGTCGCGGGGCAGTATGTATTCAAGTTGTTGAATGGCTTTTTGCGGTTTCTTGTTTTCTATAAGTGCGTGTGCTAAGGCAAGTCGAATAAGGACAGCCTCTTTATCTAAAGAAACTGCAATTTCATAGGCTTCGACGGATTGAGATATGTTGCCTGTTTCAAATAAAACTTGCCCCTTAAGTTCCCAAAAATAAGGATTTTTTGGTTGTGCGTCTATAAGTTTCTGTATTTCTTCCAGTGCTTTTTGAATGTTGGCTTGTTTGAAATAAGCAATCGATTTCGCATAGTGGGATGGTAAGTCGTTTTTCGTATATGTCTCAAAAGTTTGTTCTGAAGAGTTTAAAAAACCAAAAAGTTTAGCACGAATTAAATGAAATTCCATATCATTTTTCAATGGTTTGGTATTTTGGGATGCATTATCAAAAAAAGCAATCCTTTCTTTAGTTAATGGATGAGTTCTTGTATAATAATATTCGTCGAGTGTTGAATTCAATTGTTCTTTGGCGTACATTGTTTTCGTAATAGACAATAACCCTTTGGGAGAATAACCAATTTCTTGTATCAAATGAATGGCTGTGCTATCTGCGGCATTTTCTTCGGCGATGCGATAAGAACTAATGAAAGTTTCACTTGTCCCTAATCCCCCTGCGATGACGGCCATCCCGACGTCACCTCTACCTGAAGCCATAGCCGCAATTCCTCCTAATATAGTCGTAATGACGGCGGTTGTTTGTGCCTTTTTTAAGCTTTCATAACCACGGACAATGTGTCCGCCGACAATGTGTCCCGTTTCGTGTGCCAATACTCCGAAAAAAGCATCGCTGTTTGGAGATTCTAGAATTAACCCCGTGTGGACAAAAATAGTAGTTCCTCCTGCAACAAAAGCATTGATAGTATTATCATTAATGAAAATAACACGTGCAGAGTTGGAATCCAATCCCGCTATTTTAAAAAAATTTTTAATGCGTAAAAGGGTATATTCTTCTAATTCTGTATCGCGAATAATGGATAAAGGCTTGCATTGTCCATAAGAATATGGCATAACAGTAAATAATATTGTTAATAATATTAAAAAAAGAGGTCGTGTGATACCCATGAATCATTTCCTTTATACATCAAATCACTTTAAAAAACTTTGCAAATCTAGTCAAATTTTAATTTTTCTTTTTGCGTTCGGTTGTTCTGGAGCGCACACTTTTATGGAAGGTAAATCTGTAAAGGGAGTTATATCCGCACCAGATGAATCGACTCAAGAGATAGGGCAAAAGATCTTATCTCATGGTGGAAATGCTGTAGATGCTATGACGGCAATGATTTTAAATGAATCTGTTGTTCTTCCTTCGCGCGTTAGCTTAGCAGGGGGTGGTGTTTGCCAAGTGTTCGATTTGCGTTCAAAGGAAAAGCAAACGTTAGATTTTTTACCTTTGCAAGAATTTTTGACAAAAACGAGTTTGCCGATGCTTCCTCGAGGTGTTTTTGCAATGCATAGTGATTATGGCATAAAACCATGGTCAAAGGTTGTTCAGCCTGCCTTAATTAATGCACAAAAAGGCTCTAAGGTTAGCGAACTATTGCAAAAAGATATCGACGATATATCGGATTTAGATGCGCACTTTATGAAGCTAATAAAAGATGATATGTTGATCCAACCGAATTTAGCAAAGACGTTAAAAATGATTTCACAATCGGGCACAGGCGTATTTTATCAAGGTGGCTGGGCAAATACTATGTCGATTGCAGCGTCGAAAAAGGGCGGAAATTTTACACAAGAAAAATTAAAAGCAGTTCGTCCAAAATGGAAAAATTCGGCTGTTATTTCTGATGATCAAGGAAAAACGGTTTTCTCAAATACAGCCGTCAATAAACAAATAATGGAAGGATGGGAAAAAGTCCTTAAAAATGTGGATGAAGGATTGAATGAGTTAAGTAAAAATAAATCTGAGCGATCTTTTGAAGGCATTGGTTTGATGGCTATCGATAAAAACGGCTTGATTGTTTCTTGTGCTGTTGGTATGGGAACGTTGTTTGGCGATGGTCGATATTTAGAGAAGCAAGGCTTTTTTATTGCAGATGGGGTGGCTACGGAGCAACAATATGATATTGAAAATGTTATTCATTTGAACGCTGATGAAACGGGCATTTTAGCGGTGATAGTTGGCGCTGGCAAAAATAGCGCTATTGATGGTCAGCAAGTAATTTTAGATACGTTTTTCAAACAAAAAGATACTCCTTTTTCTTACCTTAAAAATCAACAAAA
>CAZXTR010000030.1:0-10712 GCA_964643615.1 uncultured Lactobacillales bacterium
GCTAATGAACCCATTAGGCAGCTTATCTTGGCCGCAGTCACATTCATTCGGTCTTTCTTTAGAAAAAATGCGGAAGAATTGCCAGACCCAATAGGGCATATTGCAGCGGTACAATCAAAAGATACTTTTGTTGTTGATTTAATAGATATAAACAAACGTCCAGCATTAAATCTTTTTGATTTTGTTGAATTCAAATATGGAACAGATAATCATTATTTTCGTGGTTTTATAATAGATAGATATTATTTGGATTCACAACAAAAAATAAAAGCTTTAAAAACTTCAACGACGAGAATAACCGACACAAATAAGAAACAATTTTCAGTATATCAAAGTAATATTGCCTATAAAGTAAAGAATCCGACCGAAGATGAAACAAAAATTTTGGAAAATTTTGTTGGAACAGTTATTGAAAAATCAGATATTGCACAAATAAAGTTTGAATATTCGGCAAATAAAATGCTTACAAATGGGGATTTGCTTTCTATTGATGCAAAAAACAAAGCTGGGGAAAAAGTTAATGTTTTATATCAAATAACGCAGGCACAAACAGATATAAAAAGTCTGGAAAATAGAAATGAAATTGGCTTGATAAAGGCCAGTGCTACACAACTTGGTGTGTGGCAGAATGAAACCAGAAATTTTGAAAATTATGGCTGGGTTCCACCGATAAATACTTCAGTGCTATTAGCCAGCGATGTAAGCGGCCCGCAGAAAAAAGATGACGAAATTCAGCTTGGAACCATTGAAGATACGGATTTTCATGTTTTGGCAAATATAAAGGATTTGGTTACACACCATACAGCAATATTAGGAACAACGGGGTCCGGAAAATCTGTTTTCGCAAGGAAACTTATAAAAGAACTTGCTGCAGCTGGTAATAAAATATTCTGCGTTGACTTAACTGGAGAAGCAAAGCGTTTTTTAAGCACGCGAGAGTTAATAGATAATAAATTACCTTTTGTTATTGATAAAAGACCTGGGTCAAAAAAACTTGGAGAATATGTGAAGCAGGTTGTGGATAGTAGAGGAACAAATTATGGGAAAAACCCTAATGGTTTTGATGAGCTTGTAGAAGGAATTGAAAATCATATTAAGAGGGGTCTGACTGCATTTATAAATGATGAGACTGAAAATATTGGAATTTTTGAATTACCCGAATTATCTAATACTGAAGAAACACTTGAATATACAAAATTCTTTTTCAAAGCATTATTCGATCTTGCAAAAGAAGGGGCATTTAAGGATAAGCAAGCTTGTATGGTTTTGGAAGAAGCGCATACCTTAATTCCAGAATGGAACTCTGTTGGTGGAACGGATGATAAAACGGCGCGCCGACTTACAAATACCATTGCCCAAATTGCCCTGCAGGGTAGGAAATATAACGTTGGATTATTGGTAATTGCCCAAAGAACCGCAAATGTATCAAAAACAATTTTAACCCAATGCAATACGATAGTGTCGTTTAAGCAATTTGATAACACCAGTAAGGACTTTCTTATAAATCACTTTGGTGCAGCTTTTGTGGAATCTTTATCAATGTTAAAAAACCGCCGTGCTATTATTGCTGGTAAAGCTCTTATATCTGATGTTCCAATTATTTTTAAAGTTCCTGAAATTGAAGAGGAAGAATTAGTGCAAGTAGAAGAACCTGTTACTGTGGTGAGCGTTGAAGCTCCTACTAACCCACCTGAGCCTGTTGTTGCGCCAACCGAATTTAATCCTTTTGAATAATGTCTAAAGATGGTTTTTATCTAATTTTATAGAGAATATTTATGTTCTTTTCTTGTAGGTATACATTATAACTGCTTTTGTAAGGGGACATAATAAAGACAAATAAATCAAATCGTTGGACATGGATTTTTGGACACAGCGCGGACATATTGGAATGCCCACCCATTTAAAAGCCGCGGGAATCCGCCAGCTCAAAAGGAATGATTCCACAGAGCTATGGCTTATCATAATCCGCGTGTCGAGGGTTCGAATCCCCCCTTCGCTACCAAAAACTATTTGGAAGCCTTGCTCTGCAAGGCTTTTTTATTGCCAAAATATAGAACCTTTCAAACGCTTCTGATTAAAGTATTATCACACAAATTTATTAACAAGGTTGCAAAGACAATAATGAAAAAATCCTTGACTTATGCAAAAAAAAATGTAGAATGCTCTCCAGCTGATAGCTCCTTGTCTTTCCAACTTGTTGGGAAAGACTATGCCGCAGGCCTTTTTAAAAGGGTTTTAAAAATGGTTTGAACCGTGGCCGAGATATCCAAAAGGAGAAGACTATGTCTTTTTATGAACATGTGTTTATCGCACGTCAAGACCTTTCTCCTGCTCAAGTTTCCGAAATGACCGACAAATATGCAGGCATTGTTGAATCTTTGGGCGGAAAGGTAACTAAGCGTGAAGATTGGGGATTAAGAACCCTTGCCTATCATATTAAAAAAAATCGTAAAGGGTATTATGTTTTGATGAATATCGACGCTCCTGCCGATACTGTTAAAGAAATGGAACGCTTAATTCGTCTTGATGAAAATATTATTCGTCATTTATCCATCAAAGTAGACGCCCTAGAAGAAAGCCCTTCCGTTATGTTGGCGCCAAAATTTGCAAAAAAAGAAGATTCTTTTTTTGAAACTGAAGAAAAGGAGGCCTTTTAATGCCTGAAATTCGTCATTCATTTTTTCATCGTGCAAAATCTTGCCCTTTTTCTGGTGAAAACGCTTTGAAAATTGACTATAAAGATGTCAAATTACTTTCTCGATACATTTCCGAACGGGGGAAAATTGTTCCGTCTAGGATTTCTTTTGTATCTGCAAAAAAACAACGGGAATTATCTAAAGCTATTAAGCGAGCTCGCTTTTTAGCATTACTTCCTTATGTTTCTGGCGTTAAAGATTAGGAGGCCGTGATGGAAGTTATTCTATTAGAACGCATTGAAAAAATTGGCCAAATGGGCGATATTGTCACGGTAAAAACCGGGTTTGCACGCAATTATTTATTGCCTCAAAAAAAGGCTTTACGTTCAACAAAGGAAAATTTAGCTTACTTTGAAGCTCAACGGGTTGAATTGGAAGCACGTAACTTAAAAAATCGTCAAGAGGCAGAGAAAATCGCTGTATCCATCAAAGGATTGTCAGTTGCTTTAGTGCGCCAAGCTTCGGAAGCTGGTCAATTATATGGCTCCGTTACGGCTAGAGATATTCATGATGCTATCCGCACTATGGGAATTAAATTGGAAAGAAGGCAAGTTGAATTACCTCAACCTTTGAAAAACATAGGCATTTACGATGTGTCCATTGTATTGCATCCTGATGTTACCGAAAAAGTCAAGGTGACGATCGCACGATCTCAAGAAGAATCGTTGCAATTGGAAGAAATAGAAGGGTCTGCTGTAAATCAAACAGCGGAAGTTCCTCATGCCGAAAAAGTTGAAGAAACAGAAGTTCCGTCGACTTCAAAAGGCAAAGAAGTTTAATTTTTAGATAAACCCCGTAAAGGAGGGATGTAAGATAGTTCAAGTTGTTGTACGCGAAAATAATATAGAACAAGCGCTTCGGGCATTAAAAAAGAAAATGCAGCGTGAAGGTCTGTTTCGCGAGATGAAACTTCGGCGCGACTTCGAGAAGCCTTGTGAACGTAAAAAACGTAAAAAGGCTGAAGGCATTCGTCGTGCGCGTAAAATTGAAAGAAAACGTCGCTGGACCGAAGGGTTCTAGATTTTTTTATTCACAAAAAACCGTCCTTATTAAAGGGCGGTTTTTATATTATCTATAATGTGAAATGAAGAATGCTCTTTTCAAAACAAACTCAGTAAATAGGCATAATTGCATTTTGCTCTTGCTTTTTGTTTCAAATTTATGTATAAGGAAATTTCTTTTTGGATGGGTGGCCGAGAGGTTGAAGGCGCACGCCTGGAAAGTGTGTTTAGGTCTAAAGCCTAACGCGAGTTCGAATCTCGCCCCATCCGCCATTATTCGCCCTTTTATCATGGATTTTACTTGGTTGAAGGGCTTTAATTGATCTGATTTCTTTAAAAAAATCCCTTTCCAAAATATATTTTTATTGGGTTACGCATGCTTTGAACAAATTTTTAATCTCTTTCATCGTGGGTAAATGCACCAAGACATATCCTCTTTCAGTTTACCAACTACTAGCACGCAACAATAATTCTTAAAATAATTTTTTGCTTGCCTTTTATATTCACATAAAATAATATAGTGCATAAGGGAAGGTTTTCCCTTATTTAAAATTAGATAAAGAAAGGATATATAAAATGAAAGCATTTTTAGCAATCGCTGGATTGGTTTTGGCTTTGTCTACTTTAACAGCTTGTATGGGAGATCGTGGTTATATCGGGGACAAACCAACTTGTAGAAATAGTAATTTTTTAGGCATTTCTTTGGTAGAATTGGTTTCTCCTTGCCGAAAATAATTTTTACATTTAATAAAAAGCGTTGGTATTAAACCAACGCTTTTTTTATTCGCTTCCTTCTTGAATTTTAATTTAAAAATATGTATAGTTTTTTGAAAATAGAGGGATGAATGAGTTTTTTCAAAAAAACCAAATCAAATTTTAATTTCGCTTTGTTATTAGCGATTATTTTGGTTTCGAGCACTTTTTGCCTCAACCTTTTTTTTACATCGATTGCCAAATGCATTTTAACAAAATCTTTAATCCATATTTCCGTCAACCAATTTATTTTATTATTCCTTACCGCGTTGTTTCTTTGCATATTTGTTCTTATCTTGCCCAATACAAAAATACGTAGTGTGTTTTATATTTTATTTTGTATTTTGCTTATACCTTATAATTTAATTCAAACAGGACATTTTATTTTATTTCAAACACCATTAAGTTATAATTCAACGGTGGCTTTATTAAATACTGATCCGCGTATTATGTGGTCATTTATTCAGCAATTTATAAATATAAAGATTGCTTTATGTACTTTATTTTTATTGATACCCCTTGCCTTTACGAAGGTGATGCGCCTCCCTGTTCGAATTACCTTGTATTTTGAATCAAAAGGACGAGAAAATAAAAATCCCGTCTGTTTTGTTTTGTTTGTTTTTTATGTTTTGTTTTTCGTCTTTTTTTATAGCGCATAAAGAGTCTATCCCCCCTTATGATGAAAATTTTGTTCATGCGTATACAGATGCTTTAGATTTCGAAAAACGGATGTCTGAAGTCCAAGATTTCCAGCTAACAATTGATTCATTGCAAAAAACAGAAACACCACAAATCCACGTTATTGTTATTGGAGAATCTCAAAATAAACGTGCATTATCTTTATATGGAAACATTATTCAAACGACTCCATTTTTAGATAGCATTCGCCCTTCTTTATACGTATTTCATAACGTCACAAGTGAACACGCTCAAACAGCGCTTATGATGAGAAAACTTTTAACATTATCAGAAAATGAAGAAGATAAAGACAAAGAAATTACTGAACCAAACGTTATTGATTTTTACAAATCAGCAGGATTTAAAACATTCTGGATATCTGCACATTCAATGTACGGCCTTTTCGATAATTACAGCCATCTATTAGCCAAAGTCGACGTGCCTATTTTCATAAATAAACGCGAAGGATGGACTTCAGGGTTTAAAGAACACAAAGTTGATGCTTATTTATTGCCTCCATTGCAAAAATCTTTGCTGGATGAGGCTCCTAAAAAAGTCATTTTTATCCATTTAATGGGCTCTCATTTTAATTATACAGACAGATATCCTAAAAAATACCAAGCTGTCAACCCAGAATTCGATATATTAAAAGATAATGTTCATCCCAACTATATCAATTATCTGAAAAGCATCCATTACACCGATTGGATATTGTCAAAAATATTCAAATTGGTGCAAAAAGATTCAAAAGCTTCCTCCTTTATTCTTTATTTTTCTGATCATGGTGAAGACGCCGAACCGCTTAATTCGTGTTTTTGCCACGCCGATACTACAAATAACCCAGAAACGCTTGAAATTCCTTATTTCTTGTGGTTGTCCGATACCTATAAAAACGAGAACAAAGACTATGTGGCCTTTTTTAACACCTATCTAAATAGATCTTATGAAACAAACATGTGGATTCATTCTATTTTAGATTTATCTAGACTTTCTCATAGTAAAATAGATCCATCAAAAAGCATCTTTAATAAAAATTTTTTTCCCACCATTCGACAATATGACAAATTGCTACGTCCATAAAAATAGTTCTGATATCGTTGCAACCCCCTCTTCCGGTGAAATTGTTTTATGCGCAGGTTAAGATTCAGTTTGTTGGATTAAGTGTTTTTACGATCATATTGATCGCCAATGAAATTGACATTCCTTCAGTCATAAAATGACCTTAACAATGGGTTTTGGCAGTGTTTTATCCCTAACCAAGATATCGGCACGCAAATTATTTAAAAGCACAAAAAATTGGTTTTTTATCAGTTTTTGTCTTCTTCGTTTAAGACTGTTGGGACAGAGGCTCTAACAATCACGGGTTTTGTTTTTTTCTTATCTTCTATTTTCTCGCCATTCAGAACGCTCTTAATTTCATTTCCGGATAAAGTTTCATATTCAATCAAAGCTTCGGCCAACACTTTAACTTCTTTTTTATGCATCGTTAAAATATGCTTTGTCGTGTTGTACGCTTCGTCCACAATTGCACGAATTTGATGGTCCACTTCTTGCGCCGTCTTTTCCGATATTGTTTTATGGCGCGTAATAGAATGCCCCAAAAAAACTTCGTTTTCGGGTTCATCATAAGCGATAGCACCTAACGTATCGCTCATGCCCCATTCGGTCACCATACGCCTCGCAATTGACGTTGCAACTTGAATATCATTCGAAGCCCCTGTCGAAACCTTTTCAACGCCAAATGTTAACTCTTCAGCTAAACGACCGCCGTACAAAATAGATAGCCGACTTTTCAAATATGTCATGCTTTGCGAATACTTGTCTTTTTCGGGCAATTGCATGGTTAAACCCAAAGCTCTTCCTCTCGGAATAATCGTCACTTTATGCAAAGGATCCGACTCAGGCAAATGTAAAGAGCAAATCGCATGCCCGGCTTCGTGATATGCCGTGATTTCCTTTTCTTTATCGTCCATCACCATAGAACGACGCTCCGCGCCCATCATAACTTTATCTTTAGCGTCTTCGATATCTTGCATTGTGACTTTCATCTTGTTTCGACGCGCGGCCAACAAAGCAGCCTCATTCACTAAATTCGCTAAGTCCGCCCCCGAAAATCCAGGGGTCCCCCTAGCAATAACTTGAATTTCCACATCTGAAGCCAAAGGCACTTTTTTAACATGAACTATCAATATTTCTTCGCGCCCTTTAACGTCTGGATTTGGAACAACAACTTGCCGGTCAAAACGTCCTGGACGCAACAAAGCCGGATCTAAAACATCCGGACGATTCGTTGCAGCAATCAAAATGACCCCAGAGTTCGTTTCAAAGCCATCCATCTCAACTAATAATTGGTTTAAAGTTTGTTCCCTTTCATCATTTCCACCACCTAAGCCTGCGCCTCTTTGACGACCCACAGCGTCAATTTCATCCACAAATAAAATACATGGAGCATTCTTTTTAGCTTGTTCGAACATATCTCGAACACGCGAAGCTCCTACTCCCACAAACATTTCCACAAAATCTGAACCAGATATGGAAAAAAAAGGAGCTTTCGCTTCGCCTGCAATCGCTTTTGCAAGTAACGTTTTACCGGTTCCCGGAGGACCTATCAACAACACACCTTTTGGAATTTTTCCACCTAATCGTTGAAATTTTAAGGGTTCTTTTAAAAACTCGACGACTTCTTGCAATTCTTGTTTTGCTTCATCAATTCCTGCAACGTCTTTGAACGTTACTTGATCTCGATTAGTTAATAACCGCGCCCTTGATTTTCCGAAACTCATTGCTTTGCCATTACTGGAAGCCATTTGGCGCATAAAAAATATCCACAGCCCGAATAAAATAATCATCGGCAACCATGAAACAATCATACCTCTCCATGAAAAGCCTTCGTTTTCGGATGGCTTAGCAACAATTTTAACTTTTTTATCTTTTAACACATCGACCAACCCCGATTCAATTGGGGCATAACTTGTAAAAATAACATCGTCTTTTAATTTTCCAGTCAAAGCTTGTCCAGAGATTGTAATTTCTTCTACTTGTCCACTGTCCACTTCCTTTAACACCTCAGAAAAAGACAATTCCTTTTGCCCCCTTTTTTTATGTGGGTCGAAGAAAATATTAGATACAGTAATCACAACCGTGAAAATTAAAACCCAAATTAAAAAATTATTCTTTTTTGGGCTTTTCGAAGGTACAAAATCTGGCAAATTATTTTTTTGTTTATCCATTTTTATTTCCTAAATAAAATCACACCTTTAATATCATCTTTTTTTGTATAATAGTCAAGATAAGGGACGCTCACAAGTTTATTTTTTTGGTAAAATGCGGGGATCGTTCGTCGCACCTTGGCAGGCAAATAGGGCGTTTTTAAAGCTTCTTTCAGTGGGCCGACAACAGCATCTTGTTGAACAGAAACAATAAACCTATCCCATACAACTTTTTCCCCCGCTAGAATTAGCCTTGGCAGATCCATTTTTGCTAACTCTCTGCAAATAAAGAATCCTTTTTTAAAGGGAACTATTTCACATCCCCCCAAAGTCGAGAAACAAGGCATTCCTGCGTACAACTTTTCCAATTTTTCCATTCGCAAAACGGGATGATTCCCAATCGCATTCAAAACAAAAGCCAAAACACGCAACGCCATTTCGCTCGGCAAAGCCGAAAAACTCTCTTTATCTATAAAGGCAAAACCTGCAGGAGAAAAATTCACTTTTTCTTTAATAAACGATGCCGTCAACATTTCCAAGCAATCGCGCACACGCCCCAACCTTTCTACCGAAAGCCCAACAGCCGATGAAAATATCCCTAATTTTTCAAAAAAAGGAAAGGCTTGCCTCAGACGTACTCTTTCATAGTGCGTATTTTGATTAGAGGGATCTTCTATCCATTGTTGATGATAATGTTCGCGTAACATATTTTGCAAAGCACTTCGCTTGAAACCCAAAAAAGGACGTAAAATCAAAATACCATCTCGTATAGACACAGGACGCATTGCCGACAAACCATCAACACCACTGGACCGTGCCAACCTTAAAAAAAAGGTTTCCATTTGGTCTTCTTGATGATGGGCAACTAATAAACAATTGGCTTTATTTTGAATGCACCAATCTAACAGCAAACGATAACGCGCTTCTCTTGCTTTTTCTTCCACGCAAGACGTCGGCTTTTTGCCACACCATTTTAAAATAAAATGTTCTATTTGATATCTATCTAACCAATCATGTACTTGCAAAGCTTCTGCATTCGATTCTGGACGCAACCCATGATCAACGGTCAACGCCGTCAATGGCACATTTTTTGATTTCGCCCAATCATGCACCATTAAAGTTAAACACAAACTATCAGCACCACCAGAAACAGCTACAACAACTCGCCCGCAAGGACAATAAGCGTATAGTTCGTCCATTTTAGCATTCAACGATGATATCGTTAATTCTTTAGACACTCCGATTTTCCCATTTCATTTTGTACACGTTCTTTTAAAACAGCAGAAGATTGAGGAAATTCATCTTTTAAACTTTTAAAAGCTGTACATGCTTCTTCTTTTTTCCCCAATCGAGCCATAGACATGCCTAATTTTAACAAACTATCCGCTCCCTTCGTGCTTTGTTTATATTTTTTCACACCTTCGGCAAAGGCAACTGCAGCCAAATCATAAGAACCACGGACATAATACGTTTCACCAAGCCAGTACTGTGCGTTCCCCGCTAAAGTATCACCTGGATATTTTTTTATAAAACTCTTTAACATTACTTCGGCCGAATCATAATCCCCCTTTTTCAACAAAGTATACGCAGAATCATACAATTCTTGGGGTGTTTCTTTTTGAATATTTTTTGTATTCATAATGGGCACAGGAGCGCTACTATCCGTTGTGGCCATTGAAGTCAGCATTTCTTGAAAACGAAAATTCACATCATCGGTTAATTTTTGCAATTTTTCATTTGTCAAAATTAACGCTGTTTCATTTTCTTCAACTTGTGAAGTCAAACCAGCAACAACTTTTTCTAACTCACCAATTTTGATATAAAAATGTTCGACAGATCCTTCTGAAAATTGTGAAGATAGAGTCGTTTGCAAATCACTTTTGCTATCGGATTTATAAATTTTTCGTTGTACTAAAGTTAAATCTCGTTCTAGTCTATCCATCCTATCTATCATCGCCCTTGTTTGAGAATCGACAACGTCTTGAGCGTGAACAGGGAAAGTCGCATATAACAATACAATCACAACTATTATTTTTTTCATTTTAACCTCTATTTTAAACATAAAAAATGCCTTGTCCTCCACTATAGATGACAAAGCACTTTTTTTGAAGTTATTTTTTTAGTTAACAACCGTCACTGCACGACGATTCTTTGCCCAAGATTCTTCATTAGATTCCAAAGCCCCTGCATCTGGACGTTCTTTACCATAAGAAATTGTCCGAATGCGGCGCGAATCGATTCCTTTTAACGCAAGGTAATCACGAACGACACTTGCCCGTCTTTCCCCTAAGGCAAAATTATATTCCCGAGTGCCTCGTTCATCACAATGCCCCTCAACAACAATCATTGCTGACGGATTTTTTTGCAACCATTCA
>CAZXTR010000031.1:0-10625 GCA_964643615.1 uncultured Lactobacillales bacterium
CGATAATTGCCAATTGCCAAGAAACATAGATTAAAACGACAATCAAAGAAAGGGACGAAAAAAGACGCGTTGTGAAAACTTTTAAGTTTGATAAAAGGCCGGAACACGCCAAATTTGGGTCCATATCATAACGCATAACAAGTGTCCCAGATAAATTATTATCAAAATAGGACGACTGAAACGAAACTAATTTTTTATACATCTTTTCTTTCAAAGCCATCGTAACTTTGGACCCAACCCAGGTATTCAAATAACTGGAAGAATAATCCAGGCCACTTTGAAAGAGAGTAAAAAGCACAATAAATATAGGGACGGGAATCCCCAACATTAAAGGCTCTACGTTATTTTGCAACATCATAGAATCCATATAAGGCTTCAACGCTAAAGCAATTAAAGCATCCAAAGAACCAATTGGAATAGTAATCAACATAGACAACAAAGCACGAAACCAAATTGGTTTTATAAACGGATACATGCGAGAATAATTTTTCACAAATCGATTCTTGTCTTTTAGCTTTTTAAACATCGTTTCCCCTTATTTACACAGACAACAAACGTCGAATAACCCGTTCTTTGCCCATAACATTCATAATTGCCCACAAATCTGGGGATTGCTCCCTCCCAGTTACGACGATTCTAATTATCTTTGCCACATCAGCAACAGACCCATTAAAATTTGTTGGATTTTCATTGTATGCACGTATATCCGTCGCAAAGCCAAAACGGCCAGCAATTTGTTTGATTTTATCAAACCAAATATCTTTTGTATCATCCGAAGAATACGATTCAATAAAAGCACCAAGTATATTATGTATTTCATCGATTTTAAAAGACGAAATTATATCCATATTCATCAAAAACAAATCATCAAAAAAATAAGACACTTCATTTTTAACATCTGACCATTTAACTATATCTTTACGTACTTTTTTAACACCTTCACGTTCTATATTCAAAATCGAATACATATAGTCTAAATTTTCTATTAAACGTTTTGCAAAATTATCATCATAAACGCTCGCCCATTCAAGCGTTTTTTCATAAATTTCATGCGCTTGCATTTGTCCAATTTTATCACGACTAATACTATCTAACTTAACAAAATCAAACAAAGCCCCACTCACGTTCAACTTTTTTAAAGAAAATGGAAATTCCCGATAAGAAGCGGTTGAATTTTGTCTGCGCCAATCTTCAAAATTAGAATTAGCAAGATTCAATAAATACTCTAGCACAGCTTCTTTAGGATAGCCTACTTGAGCAAAATATCCAACACTTGCTTCAGGATCTAAACGTTTTGAAAGTTTCCGCCGATTACCATTTTCATCCAATTTTTGAATCGTTGGCGTATGAACATATTTAGGAGCTTTCCAGCCCATTGTCTGAAACAATTGAATATGTAAAGGATATGATGATAACCATTCATCACCACGAATTACATGAGTCGTCCCCATTAAATGATCATCTATCAAATGCGCAAAGTGGTAAGTCGGCAACCCATCCGCCTTCATAATCACAATATCTAAATCATTTTCTGGGAATTCTCGTTTACCACGAATAACATCTTCTACCACAATTTTATGTGTATAATAGCCAGGAGACTTAAAACGCACCACAAATTTATCTCCTCTTTGTAGCCGAGAAAGCACATCATCTTCCGTCCTTTTTCTACATTTAGCAAAAGTACCATAATACCCTGGACGAATATTCGCCTTTGATTGCATATCATGTATCTGTTTATTTTCCTCTTCGGTACAAAAACACAAATATGCCTTGTCTTCATTCAATAATTTTCGAACATAAGCTTGATAAATATCACGCCGCTCACTTTGAAAATAAGGGCCATATGCGCCCAATTCTTTTTTATTCAACACGGGGCCCTCATCGTTGTTTAACGCATAATTATCAAAGGCTTTTAATATCAAATTCACAGCATCATCTACTAATCGCTTTTGATCCGTGTCTTCAATTCGAACAATAAAAGTTCCCTTCGATTGATGCGCTAAGCGTTCATTAATCAACGCCTGCCACAATGTCCCAACATGCATTAAACCAGTGGGGCTTGGCGCAGTACGCGTCACTTTTTCCCCTTCAACCAAACAACGTGAAGGATATTTTTTTTCAATATCATCTATACTTGGCAAACGATTCGGAAAGACCAAATCAAGGATTTCTTTTTTCATTTATCTTATCCATTCATTAAAATTTCATACATTATAAAATGAGATGATGTAAAAATCAAGATTCTATTCAATATGAGTTATTAAAATTTAATGACGAATCCCTCTTGTTTAAGAATTGTCATAATTTCGGCCAAAAATAAACGCTCTTTTTCATCTATATGACCATCACTAGTAATCATGTGAATCATTTCTTCTAAAAACAATTTCACAACCCAACCTTCTTGAACAACAATACGTTGCATTGATTGATGAAAACTTATCAAATCTGGTTGAATAAGATTCAAGTAGTTGCATAAAGATTCGTCGGGGAAACTTAAATCGGGACACCTTTTATGAACATATTGAACAATTTGTTGACATTCGGACACATCCTTATGCCCATCGACCCCGGAAACAAAAACTAACGCTGTTAATTCATTTCTTGTTCGTTGAATCGCCGTTTTCAATTCTCCCAGGCCCTTTGTAGTAGAAAGAGGAGCCACAGGAACATCCTTTGCGCAACAATAGGACTGAGGTTTTTCCTCGTCAAAATCCACGCCCAAAACATTTGAGAAAAAAATCCTCGGTTGAGTATATTTTTGACCACTTTTTTTATGCGTGATTTCACGAATAGAATCGATTTTAATTAATCGAGGAGCTTGAATCCCAAGGCAAAAAGCATCTATAAAAAAATCTTGTTTGCTTTTTAAAACTCGCCGAATAATGATATCTCGTTTTTGAAGGTTACCAGACAATGAAGTATAAATCAATCCAACTTGCACCGAAACACCATCGGCTAAAACATGCTTTGTCGTTAAATGTTGTTGAATGTTAAGAATATCATTATTTAAGGGAACGCTAGAATTTTTCAAACAAGAAACATCTTCTCCTGTATACCGAGCAATAGCCTCTATTAAATTTTGTGCGTTTTCCTCGTGTAACATTAAAAAACTCCTCTTATAAATTTAACTTTATCCAACGGCGCGCATTTTGATAAATTTCTTCCCTTTGTACAGCCGATAATTCATTTTTAGAAGCATACATGTTTTTTTCTAAAATATCCACATAATCTTTTGGAAAAGAAACCCCCTTCGTCTGATTTAAAAAAAGCAACCATTTCTTTCCATATAAAGAATATTCTTTTGGAGAATTTTTTGACTGAAAAGCACTCCGCTTTAACAGTTCGTTTGTTTGCTTTAAAAAAATCCCCTTGTCCTCTTGTTTGTTAATACGACGTAGCATTTTCAAAGCATAGCACTTAGGATTATTTTGTGACCAAAAACGAATATATAAAAGCACAACTACCAACAAAATAAGGCCCCAGAATAAAAAAAGCCATCCCCAAGCTAAAGGAAAAAAATCGGGTTTCATGGGCAAATGTATATCTTTCAGTTTCGATAATTCCAGGTTCATTTTTCCTTCCTATGTAATGCTTGCGAAACAACGTCCAAATAATTCATTGCTGTCGACACCGGAATATAAAGGATATGTGTTTTCTGTGCAAAATCTTCTAAAGTTCGACGACGTTCTTGGAAATAGTTTCTATATTCCTCTTGCACTTTTTTATCCGTCATATCCAAAGTAAGCGTATTTTCACCATTGGTCACTTGATAAAGATAAGGGGGGGGACAATTTCCTTCTAATTGATCATAAACATTTACTAAAATAACTTCATTGTTTTTAGACAAAGAAGCCAAAACCTTCAGAGTAATTTGCGTCAAATCTAAAAAATCACTTACAATAAAAATCACATTTCTGCTTTTGCAAAATCGACGTACTTTCCAACACGCCGTTTCCAAAGAAACAGAAGGTTCTATGGGCTTTAAATCTCTTTTTTCTTCCGTTTGCAAGCTGATATCATGCAAAAAGCGCATTAATGGAGATCGTTGTCGAGATGGTTTAAACGTTTGCATTCCCTTATCGGAAAGAATTAACCCTCCAACTTTATCTCCTTTTTCAATAAAAGACCATGCCGTAACGGCAACAATATGGGCAGCAACAACAGATTTAAATGCTTGTTTTGTTCCAAAGTGCATTGGAGCGCGTAAATCTATCAACAAACAAACTCTTAATTCTTTTTCTTCCTTAAATATCTTCGTGACTGTTTTTCCTTGACGTGCCGTTATACGCCAATCTACCAAGCGAGCATCATCTCCTTGTTGATATTCACGAACATCCTCAAAATCCATGCCTCTTGCTTTAAACACAGAACTATGCGCCCCATCAAACAATCTTGCCGTTTTTTTATTATTCACAGCAAACAACCGATAAGTTCGATGTTTATCATTAATCAAACTTTCTAAGCTAGCAGAAATCCCTTCCCTGTTTTCAATGAGCATCAATCTTATCCTTTACGGCGTTGGTACTTTTTCTAAAAGCATATCAATGAACATATCCGCAGTAATCCCCCTTGCCTCGGCTTCATAAGTCAAAATAATACGATGACGCAACACATCATGCATAATATCATGAATATGTTCTGGCATTACATAGTTGTTACCACGCAACCATGCACAAGAACGAGATGCAATGTCTAATGCCAGTGTTCCACGAGGGCTTGCCCCATATTCAACGTAGTTTTTTAAATCTTTACCATACGGGGTCGGATCACGCGTTGCCATAATAAACTGAACAATATATTCTTCTAAATCAGAAGACAAATGAATCATTTGAACCTCTGCACGTGCTGCCTGAATTTGTTTTTGTGTTATTTTTTTAAGTATCTGACGTTCGCCCATTCTTTCCTCACTACGAACAAGTTGCAAAATTTTTCGTTCTGAATCAATATCTGGGTGTCCGATATTAACAAACAGCAAAAAACGATCTAATTGTGCTTCTGGCAAATTATAAGTCCCCTCGTGTTCGATAGGATTTTGCGTCGCCATCACCATAAACAATTCTGGCAAAATATAAGTTGTCGCCCCAACAGTTACCTGCCGTTCCGCCATTGCTTCTAATAAAGCAGACTGAACTTTCGCTGGCGAACGATTAATTTCGTCAGCTAAAATAAAATTGTGGAAAATAGGTCCTTTAGAAAAAACAAAAAGCCCCGTTTCTGGACGATAAATATCACTTCCCGTAATATCCGCAGGCAATAAGTCTGGCGTAAATTGAATTCGACTAGAGTCACATTCAATTGCTGAAGCCAATTTCTTAATAGCTTTCGTCTTCGCCAAGCCCGGAGCCCCTTGAACAAGCAAATGCCCATTAGATAAAAGTGCAATAAGCATCCTTTCTACAAGTTTTTCTTGCCCGATAATTTCTTCGTTCAAAAAATCTTTTAATTTTATCATACTTTGTTGAATTTCAGACATGTTCTTCTCCTTACAATAAAAAACTATACATTTTATTTAGTTAATATAAAATGAAAAAAGGAAGAATGTAAATGACTAATACTATTTTAACACCCTATAAGTTGTTTTTTATTGACGAAACGAACTCTTTATGGGCCCTTATGAAGGATGGGCGTTCTTATTTTATCAAAAAAACAAATGCTTTTTTAAATATTTCATCAGATTTTAAAACATTAACTAGCGTACAATTTAACGGAAAAAACACAATTGTCACAAAAACAACTTCAAATAAAGAAGTACCATTAGCTTCTTTTTTTGGCTATTTATATTACCCAACATTAAATAAAACTGGCGAAAAAATGGCTCTTATTAGAGCTGATTTATTTACTCCACACCCCTATGGAGAACTAATTATCTATCAAAAGTTTAAAAAAAATGGGCTCCCCTAGCTAATTATAAAGCATTTATGAAAAGACCTGTTTGGTCCAATAACAACGACACACTGTTTTTCATTAATGATAAAAATCAAATTATTTCAATCACCGAAAATCAAATTGGAATAGTATGTAATAATGCTCAAGAATTCGCTCTTTCAATGTCAGGGAAAAATATTTTATATAAAAACAATAGTGATTTAAATTTGCTTCACTTAGAAAGTGATACAGAAATTGAAAAAATTCACAACACTAAATCCAACATCTTTTGTTTTTCAAAAGAAGATGAGTGTTATTTTGTAAATTGTGTTGAAGATAATCTAAACAGAATTTATGCTATTAACCAAAAGACACATAAAAATATTTTATTATTTGAAACAAATCGCACGATTCGGTTTATTTTTCCAGCATAGTTATTAAAAAAATCCCCCCTTTTTTATGGGGGGATTCTTTTTCAGGAGGTTAATTTATTTGTTCGCATCTTCAATAGAGCGTATTTCTTCTTTAACTTTCAATTTTTGTTTTTTCAATTCTTGAATCAATGCGTCTTTTGGAGAAGGATGCGAATTTTCCTCAACAATTTGTAAATCTAACGCCTTATGACGTTCTTTCAAAGCTTGTAGGTGTTTTTCGACTTTTTCTGTATTTTTCATACATAACTCCCTTGTTAGTTAATCTACATATAAAGATATAGTATCATCTAATATAAAAAGCAAGTAACCTAAAAACATTATTCGCCAACATACATGCCCAAACCCCTTGCGATTGCGACCATTTCTCCATTTTTGTCAACGGGGGTATGAGCAATTTTTAAAACTTCCTTTAAATCCATATCGGTAATGCGACCATTTTGAATAACAGCCATACGATTGGTTTTTCCTTCTTCTAGCAAACGAATCGCTTTTGTTGCAAACCCAGAGGCTAAAATACGGTCTCTTGCCACAGGAATACCCCCTCGTTGAATATGTCCCAAGATATTAGAGCGCACATTAAATTTTTCAGGTTCTTTTGATAATCTATCCACGAAGTAACTAGCAATTCCTGAAAATGTTCGACCATTTTGAGCGAACGAATGTTTTCCATCGGGAGTTTTTACCCCTTCAGCAACAACAAACAAACTATGTCTACTCCCCCTAGCACGAATAGCACGGAATTTTTCAACGACCGATTCATAACAATAGGGGATTTCAGGGATAAGACAAACATCCGCCATCCCCGCAATAGCACCAGACAAAGCTAAATGCCCTGCTCCACGCCCCATTACTTCAACAATTATAATGCGCTGATGAGAATTAGCCGTTGTATCTAAACTATCCAAAGAACGCATTACAACATCTGAAGCCGTTGCAAATCCAATAGCTTCCTCTGTCGCAGGCACGTCATTATCTATAGTTTTAGGAATCCCAACCATTGCAATTCCAGCTTGATCGCAAAACTTACCAACCATAGCCATCGACCCATCACCCCCAATAACAACCAACGCATCCAATCCCAATTCCTTCACGCCGTCGTGAAAGCGTTGTACAAGCTGACTTTCTGTCAATTCTTCCTGAGAACCATCTGTAGTTGTTTGCAAGTATGGATTACCCGAATTATTTGTACCCAACATCGTTCCCCCCAACCGTGCATAGGGGAAATCAAAATCCGAAAATTTAAATTGTTTATAACGCATGGGACGTGAAAACAAACCATCTGTTGCATCATAAATTCCAAAGACATCCCATCCTTTGTTTAATGCAGAACAAGCAACCGCACGTATCGCAGTATTTAAACCAGAACAATCTCCACCACTTGTTAAGACACCAATTTTTTTCTTTATAGACATATTTTATATCCTCTTTATCCTTTTATATTTGGCAATGATTTGGGTTATATCCGTTTTTTTCTGCTTTGGCTAGTAAAAAATGAAAAATTACTTCTTTTCCGCCGATTGGATAATTTGAACAGCCTCTTCCAACCCCGGTTGAAGACTACTCGACTTCCATTTTGGAGGAAGCGCTACATTTTTCTTTCCCCATTTTAAATAAGGTCCATAACGTCCTTTCATATAAAGGATTTTATCCCCTTTTAAATCGCCGATAACCAAGCGTTCTAATTTGTTTTTCCCATTTTGAAGCAATGCCATTGCTCTAGCCAAATCAATAGTCAAAACATCATCAGAAGAGGTCAAAGATTGAAAAGTTCGCCCTCTTTTCACATACGAACCAAAACGACCAATAGCAACTTCAATTGGCTCGTTTGTTTCTATATCATTGCCCAATATTTTGGGCAATGAAAGCAATCCCAAAGCTTGAGTCAATGAAACCTCTTGAGGCTGATAACTCTTTGGTAAAGACACACGCTTAGCTTCTTTTCCATCCCCCAATTGAACATACCATCCATATGGGCCCTTTTTCAAAGTTACAGGATGATTCGCCCCATCAAATCCTAAAGAAATTATATCTGATTCGAAATTATCATTTCCATCTTTTCCAGCGCTTTCTTTAGAAAAAGGATGTGTATATTTGCACTCTGGATACCGAGAACAACCGATAAACGCTCCAAATCGACTAACTTTTAAAGACAAGGTTCCTATTTTACATTCTGGACAAACACGACTTTCTGGAGTTGGGAATAAATGTTGCTCCATTGCAGCGTCTATTTTTTCCAACACTTCTGCCGTCCGGCAAGGCGAAACATTTTCAATTGTTTGATGGAATGGTTCCCAAAAATCGCATAAAACATGTTTCCATTGCTCAGACCCCGCAGTAATATCATCCAATTTATTCTCCAATTGTGCCGTAAAGTCATATTCAACATAGCGGTTAAAGAAATTTTCCAAAAAAGCGGTCACTACACGCCCTCTGTTTTCTGGGATAAAACGCTTTTTATCCAATCGCACATATTCTCTTTCTTGCAAAACAGATAAAATCGAAGCATAAGTCGAAGGGCGACCGATACCTAATTCTTCCATTTTTTTCACCAAACTTGCTTCCGAATAGCGGGGTGGTGGCTCAGTAAAGTGCTGTTCTTGTGTAGATTCAAGCAAAGATAGAACATCACCTGTTTTCATAACTGGTAAAACAGCATTATCCTCTTCCTTACCATCATCAATATCTTCTTTATAGACTTTAACAAATCCAGGAAACGCTAGAGTTTGACCAGTTGCATGAAACAATACATGCCCATCATCCGAAGGAATATCCACCGATACTTTATCCAATAAAGCATTTTCCATTTGACATGCCAACGCACGTTTAAAAATTAAGCTATATAAACCAAAATGGTCTTTATCTAAAAAATTAGAAAGTTTTTCTGGCGTTCTATAAATATCTGTTGGACGGATAGCTTCGTGTGCTTCTTGAGCGTTTTTAACTTTGTTTTTATAATACCGGGGGCGTTGTGGTAAATAATTTTGCCCATATTCCTCTTGAATAAATGTACGTATTCGGGAAATAGCTTCTTCGGCCAAAGCGATACCATCAGTACGCATATAAGTAATCAAGCCAATCGTATCTCCTGCCACATCAATACCTTCGTAAAGTTCTTGAGCAATCTTCATCGTTTTTTTTGCCGAAAAACCAAGCTTCCTTGACGCTTCTTGTTGTAATGTAGATGTTGTAAATGCCGGAGAAGGATTCCGCTTTACCTGTTTCTTTTCAACACTTCCAACGTGATATGTTGCTCGTTCTACCAAAGATTTAATAGACGTCCGCATTGCTTCATTCGAACAGGAAAATTTATCCAATTTTTTATCATCGACATGCGTCAACAACGCCGTAAAAGAATTCTTTTCAGCCGTTTCAAGTGTTGCACTAATTGTCCAATATTCTTCAGATTTAAAAGATTCTATCTCCTTTTCTCTATCACAAACCAAACGCAACGCCACAGACTGCACACGACCTGCCGATTTACTGCCTGGTAATTTGCGCCACAAAACGGGGGATAAATTAAATCCAACCAAATAATCCAATGCACGTCTTGCCAAATAAGCATCAACCAAGTTCATGTCAATCTGTCTAGGTGTTTCAATCGCACGCAAAACAGCCGACTTTGTAATTTCATTAAAGACCACTCTTTTGACGGGCACTTTCAACTTTTTACGACGCTGTAATTCTTGAACAATATGCCAAGCGATAGCTTCCCCTTCTCTATCCGGATCGGACGCAAGATAGACTTCATCAGCCTTCGTTAACACTGAAATAATATCTTTTAAATGTTTTTCACCCTTAGAATCAACAGCCCAAGTCATTGAAAAGTCATTATCCGGCAAAACAGACCCGTCCTTGGCTGGTAAATCGCGAACATGCCCAAAACTGGCTACCACCTGATAATCCGAACCCAAATATTTATTAATTGTTTTTGCTTTTGCTGGAGATTCTACTATCACAAGTTTCATTTTCTATCCTATCAAAGAATTATCTAAAAGAGTAACAAGATTACCAAAAGATCTTTCCAACCTTCCTGCTAATTCTAATTCCACTAATACAATATTTACGACCGAAGCAGACAAATGCGTTTCTCGAATAAGCTCATCTACTGAAACCGACTCCGAGCCCAAATTTTCTAAAACTAAAGTACGGGCACCGGGTAAATCTTCAAAAGTCGGATTAATCACAAAAGCATCATCTTGTGTTTGTTGTTTAAAATCCCGCCAGATCTCAAAGGATTGTTGAGTTTCAAACACATCTTGAATATCGCCAATATTTTCCGAACGACATAATCGAAGCCAATCTTTTCTTTCTTGATCTGTTAATTCT
>CAZXTR010000032.1:0-9636 GCA_964643615.1 uncultured Lactobacillales bacterium
TGCACAAAGTGAATATGCTACGTTTTCACAAGAAAAAGTAAACACTATTTTCAAGGAAGCCTCAATCGCAGCAAATAAAGCGCGCATCGATTTGGCGAATTTAGCAATCCAAGAAACAGGCATGGGAGTCTTAGAAGATAAAATTATTAAAAACCATTTTGCTTCAGAATACATTTACAATAAACATAAAAAGACAAAAACATGTGGCATTATTAGTCATGATAAAATTAATGGAACGAAAGTCCTTGCTTCTCCTTTGGGAGTTATTGTCGGCATAGTCCCAACAACTAACCCAACATCAACGACTATTTTTAAATCGTTAATTTCTTTAAAAACAAGGAATGGTATTATTTTTTCCCCTCACCCTCGGGCAAAGGATTCTACGATTTCTGCGGCAAAAACCATTTTAGATGCCGCTATAAAAGCTGGAGCCCCCAAGAATATTATTGGGTGGATTGATGAACCATCTTTAGAAATGTCACAAATGCTTATGACCCATCCTAAAATCCAATCCATTTTAGCTACGGGCGGTCCTGGAATGGTTAAAACCGCTTATTCTTCTGGAAAGCCCGCATTAGGAGTTGGTCCGGGAAATGTCCCAGCAATCATTGACGAAACGGCTGATATCGTTCAAGCCATTTCTTCGATTTTAATGTCTAAAACATTTGACAATGGGATGATTTGTGCTTCAGAACAATCTGTAATAGTCATCAAAGATATTTACGTCACTGTCAAAAAAGAATTTACTTATCGCGGAGCTTATTTCATGAACAAAGGAGAAATAAATAAGCTTGGAAAAATCATATTAACTGACAAGGGAGTCAACTCTAAAATTGTTGGGCAAAGTGCTTTTAAAATCGCACGTTTAGCGGGCTTTTCTGTTCCCAAAAACACAAAAATTTTAATTGCTGAACAAGTGTCTTTTGCAGAAAGCAACCCCTATGCGCATGAAAAATTATCCCCTATTTTAACGATGTATAAAGCAAAAAATTTTGAACAAGCTATGAATATAGCCCTTGCTCTAGTCCACTTAGGTGGAATGGGACACACTTCCGTTTTATATATTGACGAAAGGAAACAAGATAGAATTGATACCTATGCTACAAAAATGCCAACAGGACGTATTTTAGTTAACTCCCCTTCTTCTCAAGGTGGAATTGGCGATTTATATAATTTCTGTTTAGAGCCATCTTTAACTTTGGGCTGTGGTTCTTGGGGCGGGAACTCGGTCAGTGAAAATATTGGGGTCAAACATTTATTAAATTATAAAACTGTCGCAGAAAGGAGAGAAAATATGTTGTGGTTTAAAGTGCCTCCAAAAATTTATTTCAACAGAGGGGCAACCGAGCAGTCATTAAATGAGTTTGAAGGCAAAAAAAGAGCTTTCATCATCACCGATAGATTTCTATTTGACACTGGAATGATAAGAACAATTACGGATACGTTAGAAGGGATTGACATTGACTATCAGATATTTTTTGACGTGAAGACAGATCCAACTTTATCCACCGTACATCAAGCTTTAACAATGGTACGATCTTACGAGCCCGATTTGTTAATTGCATTAGGTGGTGGCTCTCCGATGGATGTCGCCAAAATTATTTGGTTAATGTATGAACAGCCCAATACAAAATTCGAAGATATTTCTATGCGCTTTATGGACATTAGAAAACGAATTTGCTCTATTCATGAATTGGGGCAAAAAGCAAAATTAGTTTGTATCCCAACAACGTCGGGCACAGGATCTGAAGTCACTCCCTTTTCCATTATAACTGATGATAAAACGCATATCAAATATGCATTAGCAGATTATGCCTTAACGCCTTCCATGGCTATTATTGATGCAAATTTCGTAGATAATATGCCAAAAGAGCTTACCGCAGCAGGCGGGATTGATACGTTAGTCCATTCTTTAGAGGCTTATGTTTCCGTTATGGCGACAAATTATACAAACTCTCTAGCTTTAGAAGCAATCAAACAAGTGTTCCGTTATTTACCACGTTCTTACAATAACGGAGCAAACGATCCAATAGCAAGAGAAAAAATGCACAATGCGGCTACAATCTCTGGAATGGCTTTTGCCAATGCCTTTTTGGGGTTGTGCCACTCTATGGCTCACAAACTAGGTGCTATGTATAATATTCCTCATGGAATTGCAAATGCTCTATTAATTTGTCAAGTAATTCGGTTTAATGCAACCGACTGCCCAAATAAACAAGCTATCTTTCCACAATATAAAGCCCCTGAATCTAAAAAAAGATATGCACAAATTGCCCATACTTTATATTTAGGTTCGGCTAAATCAACAGATGATAAAAAGGTAGAATTGTTAATTAATGCAGTTGCAAAATTAAAAGAAGCTATTGGTATTCCAAAATCTATTCGTGAATATGGCATTGATAAAAAAACATTTAAAGATAATTTAGACAATTTATCAACATTTGCTTTTGATGACCAATGCACTGGCGCCAACCCAGTTTATCCTTTAATTAAAGAAATTAAACAAATTTATTTAGATGCCTATGAAGGAAAATATTAAAAAATCTTTTTCGAATAAAGTGATTAGCAGATTGACTTTGTATCATTGCATTTTAACGCATACATTAACTGATACTTTATTCGTTTCCAGTTTTGAAATTGCTTCTTTATTAGGAATAGATGATTCTCAAGTACGTAAAGATATTGCTTTATGTGGGGTCTATGGACGACAAAAATCAGGCTATCCCGCTCATGAATTAAAGCAAGCAATAGAACAAAAACTTGGTGTTTCTCAAAAAAATGCTATCATAATCGTTGGCGCTGGAAATTTAGGCTCTGCTCTTTCTAATTATTCAGATTTAATGGACTATGGTATAGAAATTGTGGCGCTTTTTGATAGCGATGATAAAAAAATAGGAAAAACAATTAATAAAAAAGAAATTTTACCCATTTCTCAATTGAGCAATTTTATTCACCATAAAAATATTAACACCGTTATTTTAACCGTTCCGCCAGATAAAGCTCAAGAAATTACAGATACTCTTGTTCAAATAGGAGTGTGTTACATTTGGAATTTCACTCCTTGCATTTTAAAAGTTCCTAAAAATGTCACTGTACAATACGAAAATATCATCGGTAATTTTTTGCAAATGAAAAATAACGCGCACTAAAAAAACTACATTTGTGTAAATACAGCAAGAGAGCTCCATTCTATCAAGAACTTATCGAAGGAATTTTAAATGTTTCTTTTCAAAAATTATTATAAAGGGAAGCGCAAACGCACCCTTAACCCACGAGAAGGGCTTTCTTGTAAGCTAATCTCTCCGCCATGAGACAAAACGATATCACGTGTAATCGTTAATCCAAGTCCAACGCCACCTGTTTTAGGATTTCTTGAATTCTCTAATCTATAAAACGCTTTAAACACGTTTGCTCTTTTTTCTTCTGGAATTCCCGGACCATCATCATCGATAGTAATATCAAGACACCCCTTCTGAACACTCATATTCACCATAGTGTGTCTTGCATAACGATGTGCATTAGTCAAAATGTTTGTAATTGCCCTCGCAAAATCGTTTGGACGTAAATTAATTTTTTGGCTCTGTTCAATATGAAGGTCAATATTATGCCCGTTCCTACGTAATTTTTCCACAACTTCAGTGAGCAATGCAGAAACTTCCATTAAGCATGAAGATTCTTTGCCCTCCCCACGCGCAAAAGATAAATAGCCTTCCAACATTTTTTCCATTTCTTCTATATCTTCCAATAAATCCAAAATATTGTCGTCTGGCGGCATCATTGACAATTGTAACTTCATGCGCGTTAAAGGCGTACGTAAATCATGCGAAACACCAGACAACATGCTAGTCCTTTCTCCTAAGTATTTTTGCAATCGATTTTTCATTAATAAAAAAGCTTGCCCTGCTTGTCTTACTTCACTCGCCCCCTCTGGTTTAAACTTTTCAACCAGACGTCCTGTTCCAAACTTTTCAGCAGCATCCGCCAATCTGGATACAGACCGCACTTGATTTTTCATAAACAAAAAAGCAATCCAGAAAAGCAAAATAGACGCACCTAACATCCACAACAAAAAGGCATAAGTCGTTGAACTAAAAACCCTTTTCTTTGGAAAGACGACCTCTAAAGCGCCGCTATTTAATTGAATATACAACAAAATACCATTCTTGTTTTCTTGAATGATAAATGGATGCTCCATTTGAAATAAAGCTTTGTCCAACTGCCTTATTATTCTTGAGTTAACAGATTCCATCGCTGTAAAATCAATCCTTTTTTGAGGATAAAAAGATGTTTGCAGTTGCAATATATCTGCAAATCGTTTTATCATTTCCTTCGTTTGTTCGGAATCAGGATGCTCTTCAATCATGTAAATAATCGTTTCTATTTCTCCCGCCACGTCATTTGCCAGTCTACGACTAATGGTGCGCCAATGACTGTCAAAGAAAACCATTGACGCAACTATTTGCAATAAAATCAATGGCAAAACGATAATTAAAACAAACCTAGTCAACAATCCTTTAGGAGAAATTTTAACGTTTACATAACGCAAAATATATACAAAGAAGCTTGCTGTTTCTTTTATTACATTCCAAATTTTTTTTAAAATACATTTCATATTTTCTCCTAATCAGGCAAAATCAAATAGCCCTTCCCTCTTACAGTTTGAAGGTAACGCGGACTTTTCGGATCAACTTCTATTTTTTTACGTAACCGATTAATTTTTACATCTATGGTGCGTTCGTTATCAGTTTGTGTTTTTTCTGACAATTCTTCACGCGATACTTCTTGTCCCGCTTTTGCTACTAAAACAGACATCAAATCACTTTCTACAGAAGTCAACGGAATAAATGTTCCATTTCGTTCTAACTCACTACGTTCAACGTGATAAGTGGTTTCGCCAAACTTAAAAACATTTTCCTTAGTTTGTCCCAATATGCTACGCCGTAAAATACTATTTATTCGAAGTAATAATTCTTTAGGATCGAACGGTTTTGATAAATAGTCATCTACGCCACTTTCAAGTCCTTTAATTCTGTCTTGCAATTCTCCCATCGCTGTCAACATTAAAATAGGGACCATTTCCTTTTTCTTTCGCAAATCTTTCGCAAATGTATAACCATTTTCTTGAGGCATCATAACATCCAAAATAAGTAAATCAAAAACCATTACTGCCATCAATCGACGTGCTTCATTGGATGAAGACGCTTCTGATATAACAAAGCCGTTCTTCGTTAAATATTGGTTTAATAAACGACGCAATCGATTGTCGTCATCAATTACCAAAATATGTTTACACCCCTGTTCCATTATTTTAACCTATTTATTTTATCCAATAAATCCTGGCCTTTTTGCCAGCCCTTTCATATCGTGAGCGATTCGAAAAATATATTCGTGCATACACTGTGTGCGTTTACTTTTGATCAACGTCTTTGATTTTTGATAAAGTTGTAAAAGCGTTATCAAATCTTGTTTCAGTCCATTTTCATAGTCTAAAGCCAATTCTTTGATCACATTCATTGCTTTATCATAATCATCCTGCAGTATGTTCATATGAAGGCCTCTCTTTTTACTTTAGCTATTATAAAAAAAACCGTCGAGAGTTTCAACGGTTTTTTGGTGCGATCGAAAAGACTTGAACTTTCACGGGTCTCCCCACAGCGACCTCAACGCTGAGCGTCTACCAATTCCGCCACGATCGCATACGACGTACCGCATTATTTTAACAAATTTTCAAAAAAAAAGCAACTTTTTTTTATATCTATCTAGATTTTTTATTGAGAGTAGTCTATTTTTATAACTAAACTAATAATGAAAGGAAAACATAAATGCCCTTCAAATTGTCACCACTTCCATTTGCCCATAACTCATTAACCCCTTTTATTTCAAGAAAAACAGTCCATTTTCATTACAATAAACATCATGCTGGCTATTTGGACAATTTAAACAAACTTACTCAAGGAAGTGATTGGGCTAATTTATCATTGGAAGATATTATTTTAACAAGCTCAAAAGACACAAAAAATCAACAAATTTTTAATAATGCTGCCCAAGTTTGGAATCATGATTTTTATTGGCGTTCACTAACGCCACCTAACTTCTTGTCCAAACCAGATGAAGCCTTACAAAAATCAATCATTCAATCATTTGGTTCTTTAGATAATTTAAAACTCGAAATTAAAAATAATGCCTTATCTCTTTTTGGAAGCGGTTGGGTATGGCTTATCAAAGAGCAAAAACAATTAAAAATCATAAAAACATCTAACGCCTTTTCTCCTTTGCTTGTCCCAAAATCAAAAGCATTGCTAACCATTGATGTTTGGGAGCATGCATATTATTTAGACTATCAAAATAAAAGAGGGGATTATATTCAAGAAATTTTGAATCATTTATTGAATTGGAACTTTGCCGTTCAAAATTTTCATCAATCTTAAGCATCTTCACTTTTTATTAAGCACTCACCATGTATAGTTGTGTCCAATAAAAAGGAGAAGATGTATGTTTAAAGAATTACTTTCCCATGCCGAGGAAGTGGGAGGGCTTTTTAAAGGAAAGCCAGCAAATGGACAGGTTGTCGAAAATCTTCTAAAGTCAATGTCAAAAATTAAGGTTGAGATTCCAGAAGAATACCTTGATTTTTTGTGCATTGCTGATGGTTTATTTTGGGGCGGTTTAGAATTTTTTTCATCCAACATTCTTGTGGACAAAAAGAATGGACTGACTATTACAGATTTATTTTCACAAAACAAGCTTTATCAAGCTTTACATGAAAAAGACAAAAATCAAAAAGTGTTTTTAGGACGAACAGACGAGGAAAATTTTCTCTACAATACTAAAAGCAAAAAATTTGAAATAGTTGATGAGTTTTCGAATGAACTAGTTAAAACATTTACACACTTCGAGGCTCTTTTTAAATATATTATCAAAGAGCAAATAGAATTGATTCAAAACTATGTCGGGTTTAATGAAAATGCTTTTGCCAATGAACAAACAGAAGAAAATGAATGTTAGTTGACAATTTTCGATTTGATTTGCCTGCAGATAGAATAGCAAACAAGCCGATTTTTCCAAAGACTTCTGCACGGTTGTTACATATTGTTCCCCATCATTCTCTTCAAGATTATACGGTATTAGATTTTCCAAAATTGTTGCGACCCAGCGACGTTTTAGTTTTTAACGACACAAAAGTCATCCCCGCACGCATTTATGGAAAACGAGGAGAAGCTTCGATTGAAGTTACTCTTCTAAAACAAATCAATTTAGATACGTGGACTTGTCTTGTCAAAAACTCACGCCGATTAAAAATGAACGATGTTATTTTATTCTCTGATTCTTTTTATTGTGTTGTGTTGGGAAAAACAGACGAAGGAACCGTCGTTTTGCAGTTTAATGTGAATGGAGCGAATTTATTTGGCCAACTTCATTCATATGGAATTATGCCATTACCACCCTATATCAAAAGGACAAAACAAGGTCAAGAATCGGATAAATCAAATTATCAAACTGTGTTTGCTAAAAATGAAGGCGCCGTTGCAGCGCCCACTGCAGGACTTCATTTTACAACCGAACTTTTACAAGAAATGAAGCAAATGGGGATAGAACAACATTTTGTGACATTGCACGTCGGAGGGGGCACTTTTTTGCCAATCAAAGTGAAGGACATCAAAGATCACCACATGCATGCAGAATTTGGTATTATATCCAAAGAAACAGCGCAGGCTTTAAATAACGCGCGTCATCAAGGGCGACGTATTATTGCCATTGGCACAACAGCTTTAAGATTGCTAGAAAGTGCATCCGATGAGAAGGGAATATTAAAACCTTTTTGCGAAGAAACATCAATTTTCATCACTCCAGGATATCATTTCAAATTCGTTGATGTTTTATTTACAAATTTTCATTTGCCTTGTTCGACTTTATTCATGCTTGTTTGCGCTTTTTGTGGAACAGAATGTATGAAAGACGCCTATCAACATGCCATAGATGCACAATATCGTTTCTTTTCGTATGGAGATGCGTCTTTGTTAGAGCGACAATCAAACTAATCGTTATTTTGTATTAAATCGACGGAATTTTGTTCTATTAAAGATTTTGTTTCCGTTTCTTGTTTTAGAATACAATCAATCACCCAAATATCATAAACAGGGTGTTCCATCGCGGAAAGTGCTGGACTTGAAGAAAACATCCATCCTTTAAACAATTCGACATTTTCACCTTGTGCACTTTTTTCATAAACGAATAAAAACGCCGAATTCTCTGGAGATTCTTCTGGTGGACGAGTTAAGCATGCTTCTGGAATAATGTATGTTTTACCAAATTGACCAACCTCCCCAACGGGCACAAAAAGGGTACTGATACGCCCTGTTACTTTATCCAATCCCCTTAATACAGCCACATCCATTGGCAAATCCGTTGCACTAGCAGTACAAATCAAACAAGACAAAACAATAGCATACAATCTTTTCATCAGTTTGCCTTTTTATCCTCTTGAATGGAAAGAAAAATAAATTCACTTACATTATCTTCCAATGACCGATAGTCCTTTTTTTTGTCGATATAACCTTTCGGTGGAATTTTTTCCTTTGATTTTCCGGGATCTAGTCTAATATATTTATCCCCCATTATACCAGAATCTGCAATAACTGCAATCGTATCGACAGGCAACTTGATATTGTTCTTAATCGTTAAGGAAATCTCTGCAGAAAAAGTTTTAGTATCCAACTCAATTTTCGTTACCGATCCCACTTTTATACCACTAATGCGAACATCTGCTCCTATTTCTAAACCACCAACTTTTAAAAATGAAACATAAACTGGATAACCTTCAATTTTTTGAATATTAACACGTGATGAGGCAAAAAATAAGAAAAAAATCGCAAAAATCAATACAAGAAAACCTAAAATAGTTTCGACAGGGTTTTTTTTCATTTATTTTCTCCTTCAATAACAACGGCTTCGACATTTCCCTTTTTAATGCGCATCCATTCCAAAAAACGATCCAACAATTCGTCTAACAATAAAGAATCTTGAGTGTACACAACTGTATCATTATTTTCCAAATAATCCTCTTCGCCCCCAGGGACAAGTTCAATATATTTTTCTCCAATCAATCCACCCGTTTCGATAACCGCAGAGGTATCTGTTGGCAATTGCATTTTCTTATTCAAAGAAAGAGTCATAACCGCACGATAGTACGAATCGAGCTCAACATTCGATACGTTTCCCGATTGGACGCCCGCTACATACACAGGCGTTCCTATCCCCACACCATCAGCCTTGTTAAAAATAGCATATAAATTTTGTGAAAAAGTATTTGTATCGATGAATTTATGGACATGCACAAAAAAAAGCAATCCTAGTAGTGTAACAAAAAAGAAAATACCGGCTATTGTTTCTTGTTGTTTAACTAAATCTTTCGACGCCATTTTGTATTCATCCTCCTTTGGTCTTTTTAAAATAAAACTCACCCAAAGTCAATTTAAAAGAATTATGGATTTTTATAAATTCCTTGAACTAACGCATTCATTTTGCAAGTGTCCGCGTGATTTGGATAACCTTTTTTGCAAACAAGCACCGAAGTAGCATTGTTTTGTTGATTTTTAAGGTAAGAAAAAGGAGTATCTTTTTGTTTGAAAAACGTAT
>CAZXTR010000033.1:0-9625 GCA_964643615.1 uncultured Lactobacillales bacterium
GAGAAAAATATTTTGAGTTAACTTCAACGGCGAATCATCTTAGTGCATCTAATAACAACTCAATATATCAAGCGGTAATAAACAAAGGAAGGCGATGTCATGAAATTAACTAAATCTGAAAAATTAATTCCGATGGCAATTTGTTATGATTTTGATGGAACTTTATCGCCAAAGAATATGCAGGAAGTTGCTTTTATTCCATTGTTGAAAATGGAACCTGCCGCTTTTTGGAAGCAAGCCCGCGAGCATGCTGAAAAACATCAAATGGATGATATTTTGGCCTATATGCAAGTTATGTTGATAGAAGCACAAAAAGAGCAAGTTGGAATTCGAAAGAAAGATTTTCAAAAATATGGGAAAAGAACGCCTTTGTTTAAAGGTGTGGACAGTTGGTTTTCTAGAATTAATTCCTATGGAAAAAGAAAAAGGATTCTCATTAAACATTACATTATTTCTTCTGGTTTGAAAGAAATGATAGAAGGGACTCAAGTGGCGCAGTATTTTTCTGGCATTTTTGCGTCTTCTTTCCAATATGCAAAAGATGGCAAGGCCATATGGCCCGCAGTTGCGATTAATTATACAACAAAAACGCAATGGGTTTTTCGCATTAATAAAGGATGTCTTGATATTAATGATAACCAATTAATCAACCAAAACGTTCCGTTGTATAAACGATCTGTTCCTTTTGAAAATATTGTTTATATAGGCGATGGAGAAACCGACGTTCCGTGTATGCGTTTGGTCAAAAAGGAAGGAGGGCATTCTATTGCCGTTTACAAACCACGCAATAAACAATCTAAAAATGTATCTGAACAATTATTTAAAGATGATCGGGTTAATGCGTTTATTATCGCCGATTACTCTTCCGGAAAGAAATTAGACTTATTTATAAAAGATTTAATCGATCGTATATCCAAAAATTAAAATCGCTTTGAACAATCAAATAGGTTTTTCCTTTTGTATGCTTCTTTTTTGTCGACTAACTTAATCAAATTTTCTTAAATTTAACTCGTGAGGGTTGTTTAATGTAAATAAATTTTTTAGGCGCCTGCGGCTCTCTAAATCCTTGACGCTTGAAAAAATCTTTAATTTGGGAGGTGAATATTGAAGCGCTTAGTTTTTTGTCTCTTTTTTGGCGTTTTTTTCGTGTTTTCAACAATGCTAAAAATCAATCCTCCCGTTAAAGGAAGGGCTTCTTTTAAAACAACTTGGATCTCTTGTCCTATTGTATAGGCTATTTTTGTCCTTTCTCCGCGAAGCCGATGCAACTTTTCATCAAAAATATAAAAATCATTTTTTAAAGAGGAAAGGGGGATTAATCCATCTGCACCATAAGCATCCAAGCAAACAAATAATCCGAAGTTAGTTACGGAAGAAATGCGTGCTTCAAATTCATTACCGACTTTGTGTGCTAAAAAGGAAGCAATATAGCGATCCATCGTATCTTGTTCTGCTGAAGCAGAATTTCGTTCTGTGGCAGAAATGTGTGTTGCCATTTTTTCAAAAAGAAGGCTTTCTTCTGTCGATAATGCTCCCGTTCCTAACTTTAATCCTTTGATTAAAGCGCGATGAATTAAAATATCTGCATAGCGACGAATTGGCGAAGTGAAGTGCCCATATTTTTGTAGAGCTAAACCAAAATGCCCACGATTTTCTGGGCTATAAATAGCTTGAGATTGCGCCCGTAAAATCATTTCATTTATACTTATTGTATCTTTTTTTGAACTAGATATAAGCTGGTTGAAATCGGATGGTTGTGGGGTCGATTTTATATGTTGTTTAAACCCTTTTTCGGATAAAAATAAATTTAAATTGGCCATTTTTTCTTCGGATGGGGAATCGTGTACGCGATACATTGTAGGAAGTCCAAGTTTTTCAAGAGTTTGTGCTGCTGCAACGTTTGCTAAAATCATGAATTCTTCAATCATTTTATGACTTGTAAAACGTTGACGTTCTGCGATTTTTAAGACATTGCCCTTGTCGTCTAAAATGACTTGGCGTTCTGGCACGTCTATTTCCAACACACCGCGCCGTATGCGTTCTTTGAGAAGTGCTTCATAAGCACCCTTTAAAGAATCCATTAATTGTCCCAATCCTTCAATTTTTTGTTGCCCTGTAAAATCGGATTCAACTTCATCGTAAGTGAGCCGCCTTTTTGAATGAATCATTGTACGTAAAAACCGATGTTTTTGTGCTTTTCCGTTTTTATCTATCCAAATTTCTGCAGTTAAACAAGGTCTATCCTCTAAAGGATTTAAAGAACAAATGCCATTGGATAAATTTTCAGGGAGCATGGGGAGTGTCCTGTCTGGAAAATACGTCGAATTTCCACGTAAATAAGCATCCTTGTCAAGGGCTGTTCCAAATAAAACAAAGTAAGCAACGTCTGCAATAGAAACATAAATGTGCCATCCTTTGTTTGTGTCTGGTTCAGCAAAAACAGCGTCATCAAAATCTTTCGCATCGGCTCCGTCAATCGTGACAAAAGGAATGTTTCTTAAATCTGTGCGATTTTCTAATGGTGGTACTTTTGCTTGTTTTGCTTGTTGAAGGGATTGTTTTGTGAATGCGATGGGTAATTGATGTTCAAAAATTGAAATTAAGCTTGCAACATGTGCATCTGTTGATTTTCCTATTTTCTTTATGAATTGAGCTTGTGGCGTGTATGTATGCATGCGTGATACTTCAATCATAACTAAATCATTGAGTTTTAATTCTGGGAAAGAAGAGTTTAAATGAAACGTTTTTTTTATTCTTTTGTCAATGGGAACAAGCTTGCCTGCTTGAAAAACTGCGACCATTTGATGAAAATCATCTTCTGCGTATTTTACGACTTCTCCTTCGTATAAATGGGGTTGGGTGTGCCATATTTTTGCAAAGACTTTGTCCCCAATTGTTGGCGAGGGAGTTAATCGATCTTTGGATTTTAAAATAATTCGTGCGTTTGTTTTTGCAGCGTTTTCTTTTGAAAAACTGGCAATTAATTCTCCATTTTTATTAACACCAACAATTTCAACGAGTGTTTGTTCTGTTGTGCTTTTGGAACTAAAAAATGAATGTCTTTTTCTTTGAAATGTTTCATCTTTCATCATTTGATGAAGCATTGTCCTTAATTGAACCTTGTCTTCTTCTCCTTTGATATTAAAGTAACGAATAATGTCCCGTTTGTAAATTCGTCTTTTTTGAGAATGAAGAAAATCTCTTAATTGCTGAAAAGAAGGAAGTCCTTGTTTTTTCATATTCAAAATCCTTCCTTCTTTGCCATCAATTTTTAAATGTTATTGATTTGATTCTGTTGTTTTTTCCACAGAGTCTGTTCTCGATGTAGAACCTATTTTTGTTTTATCGATTAGGTCTGCTTTGCCCTCTTTTATCAACGCTTCTTCACGACGAAGTGTTGCCCGTTCATAATTCGGCAGAGCCTCCCATTCCATTTTCGTCATGCCGTATGGATATGATCCACATGCACTGAGTAATAAAAAAGAGGCCATAACAAATAACTTTTTCATAACCTATTCTCTCCTTTCTATAATATAACTCTACGCAATTTTAACTCTCTATTAGTTTATCTAATACAGAAGTAGCTTGTCAAGGCTTATTTTAGAGGAGATAGAGTTTTGAAATCTATAGTAAGTAGAGAATACTTGACAAAAATATTGAAATGTGTTACGATCTTCTTTCCTGTAAAAAGAAAGGATGTATGCTATGCAAAATTTGATGCCACAGCTTAATAAGAAACTTTTTGGAACTGTCAATGTTTTATCTCAGCAGACAAATTTCGAAGAAAATATAAATCAACCGGATGCAAAATCACTTGCTTTGTTTGACGAAGAAATGCAAAAGGGTCAGTTTACTTTGTCTAAAGGTGAAAATGATAAGAAACCTGAACGTACCTTTATGATTTCACGGCCTTTTTGGAAGGTGTTATTCAGATTTTTAACTTTTCGGTCTTTGCGCGATGGTGAAGTTGCAAATGTTTCTTTGAAGTTGAAAACGAAAGCAGAAGGGGCTCTTGAAGGTGGCAAAAAAGTAGGTCGGTGGTGTTATTGGGGAACATATTCAAGACGATATATAAGTCAAAATAAATATGGCTATGAACGTTCCAAAACTAAAACAAGAGATTATGTTTATCTTGAAGAGAGGTATTTGGCTGGAGCTTTAAGAGAACGGAGACATTATTCTTCTAATCACAGCTACATCATAGAGAGACAAGAAAAAGATGGTGTTTTTATCCGCGAAAAGTGGTCTGCCGAAGATAAATTGAAGGCTAAAGAAGTTTTTGACAATAAAGAAAATAAGATTTCTTATATATGCTACCTTCCAAATGGTAAAATTAAATCAGAACGCATAGTTACTCCATTTGGTGAAAATAAGAAGACTTGGTCAATGCGAGAGAACGATAGCGGTTGGGAACATTATCTGAGTGAACAAAAAGCAAGAATCCCAGAATTAGGGATTTTTATAGGTAGTCGATACGAAGAAATAGGAGATGCTGTGTCTTACTTTTTTTCGGAAGGAACGGGAGCGGTAGCTTCTTTTGGAACGAAAGAAGAAATAATCAAAAAATGCTTTTCAAAATTCTGTGCTCTCGGAATGAGACTCCCTTATGTGGATAATAATCGTTTTATTCAAAAGTACTTAGCAGATGCGCAGTTAAAAGAACAAAGACAAGAAATGTCGAATAAGTCTTCCTCCTCCCTTTTGCTGACAGAATGTTCTTCGGATAACGGTGTTGGAATAGTTACTTTTGATAAAAATAAAAAGAGTAGAAAAAAACTTAATGGGGTAGAGAACTCTTCTTCTGTTCAAACAGGACAAATAGGAAAGTTAGGGAAAAAACGTCCAGTTGTTATTTCCCCACGTAGGAAGGCGGCGATTAAAATGGTTGCTCCTGCGAAGAAGGAAAAGGCAACAACGCGTTATGAAAACTATGAAAATGGTCGATTAAAATGGTTGGAAAAAACCGCACCTGATTCAAAATTTCACTTTGGAAAAGAATATGATGAAAAAGGGCGTATTATCCCAGACAAATATTATTATCGTTTAGGTGACAATAAACAAAAAATTTATAGTTCAAAAGAGAAAATAGAGGCTCTTTACAGTGAAGAAATGGGAATTTCTGCGAAAAAAGTTTCTTTTTTAAAGCAAACCTATTATATAAATGAAGAAGATCCAATAAATACTCAAATAATTACACGTCAGGAAATAATGAAGGATGGCGAGCCTTTTAAAATTCGAGAATTTGATAAAGACGGGCATTTATTGCGTTTGGAAAAAGAAGTGTGCCCCTCGTCTTGTCGCTTTATTGGAAAAGTGTATAAAAATGGTTTGATTGTCAAGTATACTTATCGTGATGAAAATCAAACCATTAAAGAATACAATAGCATGGAAGATGCGTTGGCTGCGTGTATTGGTGAAAAATCCTTAAATAAAGATGTTGTGGGGTATGTGACGAAAGTAGCTCATTCTATGCTTCCTAGAAAAACTGAAAGACTAGTGTTTCAAAGCTATCAAAAGGTCCGTGTTGCATAGGTAGATACCTTAATTAGAGGTTTAGATTAAAGTTTCTATACTTATTTTTTGAAATTAGTATTCAAGAAAATATGAAGAAAGAGATATATTTGAATGCTTCTATTGAACATGGCCTTGCTAACGATATACAAGAAGTTAAAGCCAAACAAAAACGATTATTGAATGCTTTATTAAGTGGATCTATCTTATGGAAAGATTAAGTGTCCTATTAGTGTTTTTTGGTTCTTACAAAAAATGGTAAAATATATTTTAAATTGATAAAAAATACCCAATGATTTATGCAAAATAGTCGATATCGCAACAAATACCGGAAAAATATTTGATAGTCAAAACGAGCAATTTTGATTTAGTATTATCGGATTGTTCTCTAAATGATAAAAAGCTAGTGTTTTCAATATGTTCTCCATTTGATAAACCATTCTTCTAAAGACTTGCAATACATGGTGTGTGGGTTGCTTTTGCATAAATTTAATTTCTGCCCTACTACATGAAGTAGAGGTTGAAATATCATATAAAAAATAACCCCATCCGAAAATGAGGCTATTTTAAAATAATAATTTATATTACCTTAATCTAACTGTAGTGAATAATCCACAGGTTTAGATGGTTTTGAAGCCTTGTTTGATGATTCCTTAATTTTTTCTTTTTCTGGTTTATAATCTGGGAAAATATCAATTAAAAGCTTTTCGCTTGCTTCTGAAATAGCTTTGTTTACTAATAATTCCTCAACATTATAACAAGATGAAAAAGCCTCATCTTTACTAAATTTCTTTTCTACAGAACCAACTGATACAATTTCCATTGTCGCCGCTTCAAGCATTCTATATGATAATTTTAATTTAGAAGAGCTTTCATAACTTGTTTCACCAGTTAATTCAATATATTCTTTTTCAGAATTAACTGTAAAATTTTCAATTGTGCCGACTAAAATGTAATCTGCTGACACAATATTTTTGAGTTTAACTTTATTTTCAGGTAACGTCATATCATTTGTAATTAAAGCTAACTCATCAGCGTAATTATCAAGATTATTTCTATCAACAAGATTGAATTTACGACTTGGTTTTAATTTTTCAACAAAAGCATTAGCAATTAATGTATTTAATTCATCCGTTGATACTTTTTGTCCTAAACATCTTAATTGTCTTGTCGTTTTGAAAGGCAAAACAGCTAATGAGTAATCAGCGCTTTTATTCAAGTTTTTTGATTTATAATTATGTGGATCATAAATATCTTCTTTTATAACAACAGCAGAAATTGTCACATAAAACAGATTACCTTTTTCTTCTTCTTTTAAAACTTGATAACTTTGAACGCTGCCTTTATATTTAGCCAAAATTTCTTTTGAATTATTTTCTAAATTTTCAGTAATTACGTGGCTATCTGTTTTATCGTGTTGACTCTTGTTTCCGGATACAACTTCACCATCTTCTTCTTGGCTATCAGAATAAACATCTCTTTTTTTACGCGCATATTCACGAGAAGCTTTAATGTCTAATTGTTGAAATGCTTTATCTCTTTCAACTGTTATTTCTGTTGTTTGGCGAACTGCATTTTCAACAGCATCAATAATTGCAAAATCTTTTGTTTTCCCTGATCCTGTTGCTGTGACTGTAATTTCTTTTGCTTGAACAGTAAAAGCAGTAAAAAACAATAGTGCGAATAATATTTTTTTCATGGATTACCTCCCTTTTTACCAAGTGACAGCATTCTTATCTGCAATTTTTTTAATTTTCTTTTCACCTTCCCAAATTGTTAACCCATTGGAAAGGTCAGTCATAGACAAAGAAAATCTATATTCAATGCGTTTATCACCATCAACAAAGAACTCTCTTTGGTTGATTTTTCCAGATAAGCTTAATTCGGGGGCTGCCAGTGAATTTTTTTTACGAACATTATCTTGATTAAATTCTTTTGATTTTCTGAGTTGTGCAGATTGCATAACCATAGGATCTTCATTAAATGTTGTCACCCGCGCTTTGCCGCTTTTCATAAGGACAATTCGAATTGATTTTGTTAATTCATCAACATCAATACGTTGCATAGTATCATTTTCAATTCTACTAATAGCTAATATATAGGGTTGTCCATTTGGTTTGTTTAATGTTCCCATTTCCAACATGTCTTCAATCATAGCATTGGCCGCATCTTCAAAATCACGACCTTCTAATGCTGCAGCTCTTTCTGTTGTATCATTTTCTGTATCAATCAATTGAGTACGTGTTGTACATGCTGATAAAGACAACACTAATGCAATTACACAAGACATTTTTAAAAATTTATTCATTGTTTCATTTCCTTTCAAATTTTAGTCAATTAAACCATCGTTTAATTTATCTGTAATATAGATTTTATACGAAGTGGCCCTTTTGCTTGGTGATGTCATTTTCCAAGTAAAATCTAAATTTTTAATCAATTTTGCTTGTTTCCAGCGTGTTAATGTTGATGAAATTTCCACACCACGTTGATCATACCATTTTGTTTTGTAATAAACCGTTTGTGTTGATGGTGATTGACCTTGTACCTGAACAAAAATCTCACCATCATGATCTTGGATTTCATGTGTTTTGCTTAAATACGTCAATTCAACATCTGGATTGACAGAAAATACAGATCGATCATACTCTATCGGGCCAACACATCCAGCTAAACAAAGTAATGAAATTCCTAAAAGTGTTTTTTTCATTATTTCTCCTTTCTTATAAATCAATCACTTTAATTGTTGGAATTGTACCAGCAGAAAGAACGCGCACGTAAATCAATGAATTACCTTCTTTTGGAACAGATACTTTTAATTCTTGAGGACCAATATTAAAAGTTAAACTATCCCCAGATTTTTGAATTTTTGCCAATTGTACATTTTTAGGTAAGCTATACCAACTTCTTGTATCAGCACCTGCTGTAAATATGGAATATGCAGCAACAGTAAAACTTGCTATTTCACCAAATAGTGCAGCATCTGTGTTTTTTGCGCTTTCTTTTAGTGCAACCTGAGCAACTGTTTGCCACGTAATTTTTGTAACTTCTTTTGTAATAATTGAGGGTAGTTTTTTATAAAATTCTGATATAAAAACGCTATCCATATCAGCTAACAATTTTGTTTTAACTTGTTTTTTACCGTTTGATATAAAGATATTTTCATAAGCGGCTTCTCTTTCGCTTGGATATGGTAAAGCTAAAGAAACTGTTTTTACATCTTGTGTGACTAAAAATACAGGTATATCTAGTCTAAATTCTTTAAAATTACTAATTAAACCATTTTCAAAGATTATCCACGCAGTTGGTTTCCCAACATTTTTATTACCACTTGCTAATTTATTTGCTAATTCTAGATCATCTTTTACATATGAATTTCCATCTGTCATTCCAGAAACACGTTTTAGATAATTGGATGCTGTTTCATAATCACTGTTCTTGGTTCCATTTGTCATAAAATACAAAGCACTCAAATACGTCACATAAGGATTGACAAAATCTTTATAGCCTTTCCATTTAGCAAGATCTTTATATTGGCTTAAAGCATCAGAAGTATTTTTATCATTTGCTTCTTTAACTTCTTTTTCTTCAATTTTTGCAGCATTTTCTTCAGCTTCTTTCTTTTGCTTTTCTATTTCTTTGCTAAATTCTTTTACTGCATTTTGTTGAACATTATATGCACGGTTTACTTGAATTTTTGCTTCATCTTTATCTTTTAATGTTAAAGCATTCAGTATCGCATACGAATGAAGATAAATACTATCCATAATCATGGGATTATAATCAACTATGCTAGCATTAACAATCACTTCCGCAGTTCCTCTTGCAATTCCACTAGAATTTAATTTTTCTTGGATGGTTTCAGAGTCTGTTGTAAGTAAAGCATTTGACATTTCTGGTTTTTGGGCCATAAATAAGGCTGTCCCCGCATTTAATTTTTCATCAATGTCAAAATCATTTACATTAACTTCTTCAACTTTTTTATTGCAAAGATTACTTTCTCCTAAAGCAATATCTGCAGCTTCACAATAATTAGCTTTTTGGTAGGATTGAGTAAAAGATTCAAATTTTTGTTTCTGAGTTAATCCACAACCAGATAGTAAAGCTATCATTGAAA